>JAVXBP010000155.1:0-522 GCA_036659935.1 Clostridia bacterium | reverse complement strand
CACCGCCCGTCACACCACCCGAGTTGTCTGCACCCGAAGCCGCCGGCCGAACCCGTAAGGGGCGGAGGCGTCGAAGGTGTGGAGGGTAAGGGGGGTGAAGTCGTAACAAGGTAGCCGTACCGGAAGGTGCGGCTGGATCACCTCCTTTCTAGGGAGACACATTTGTGTCCGGCAAGGTTGAGCTTTTGCTCCCTTGACCTGGAAGAGAAAAACAAAACTTTGGGGTGTTTCCTCCCCATTCGCTCGCAGTATCCGGTTTCCAGGGGTCTCGACCCTTGAGAGAAGGCCCTTAAACGGGCTTTCGCGCACCTTGACAGTTGCATAGCGTAGCATCGAAGATTTATTTACGAATCAACAGACCGGCTCTTTTAGAACCGGGAAAGTGATTCGCATCTACGATCGCGAAAATACAGATATGGATACCTGTCCAACCTAACAGTTGGAAAAAATAGCAAGAAGAAGATACCAAGGGCGCACGGCGGATGCCTTGGCACAGGAAGTCGATGAAGGACGCGGCAAGCT
>JAVXBP010000154.1:0-523 GCA_036659935.1 Clostridia bacterium | reverse complement strand
CCGGTCATTAACGTAAGTGTATCCTAAAACGTATACTACTCACCTATCTGCCGCAAGTTTTTAAAATGTAATCTGGCAGCCACCTACTTTCCCATACCGTTACCAGCATAGTATCATCGGCCGCTTAAGTCTTAACCATCGTGTTCGGGATGGGAACGGGTGTCTCCCCTAAGCGTATCGCCACCAGAAATTTGGCGTATTTCTATTATGAGTGATATTTACAAAAGCTCACTCTTCTTGAATACTAAACAGTATATAAAACCCTTACTTCTTCTTCCTTAGAAAGGAGGTGATCCAGCCGCACCTTCCGATACGGCTACCTTGTTACGACTTCACCCCAGTTATCGGTCCCGCCTTCGGCAGCTCCCTCCCTTATCACTAAACACACATATGTGTCTCACAAAATACGTTATAACTTCCATAACCTATTTTATAAATATAATTGAGCTCATTTCATTCACTCAATTATCACGAATTTATGTTTACTGATAAGGGTTGGGTCACTGACTTCGGGCATATCCAA
>JAVXBP010000153.1:281-526 GCA_036659935.1 Clostridia bacterium | reverse complement strand
CGCAACGAGCGCAACCCCTATCCTTAGTTGCCAGCACGTAATGGTGGGAACTCTAAGGAGACTGCCGGTGAGAAATCGGAGGAAGGTGGGGACGACGTCAAATCATCATGCCCTATATGTCCTGGGCTACACACGTACTACAATGGCTATTACAGAGGGAAGCGAAATAGTGATATGGAGCAAAACCCAAAAAAATAGTCTCAGTTCGGATTGAAGGCTGAAATTCGCCTTCATGAAGCTGGAAT
>JAVXBP010000153.1:0-271 GCA_036659935.1 Clostridia bacterium | reverse complement strand
CTTGTACACACCGCCCGTCACACCATGAGAGTTGGGAATACCCGAAGCCTGTGAGCTAACTAATAGAGGCAGCAGTCGAAGGTAGAATCGATGATTGGGGTGAAGTCGTAACAAGGTAGCCGTATCGGAAGGTGCGGCTGGATCACCTCCTTTCTAAGGAGAAACTCGAAAAGATTTATTGTTTATTTTTCAATGTACTTAATAAGTACATTAAAAATAGAGTGAAGCTCATTAAAAAAAGATATCATTGAAAGAAAGACTCTAAAATATG
>JAVXBP010000152.1:0-542 GCA_036659935.1 Clostridia bacterium | reverse complement strand
AAATGGTTTACAACTATTCGCACAAGTCCAAGCCGAAAAAAGTCATAACTCCGACGGCATCGCCAGAACTCCGCGACCTTGTCAATCATATGCAAGAACTTTTTGGCACAAAAATAAAAGCTATGGGCAACAACCACAAAGGGCGAATTTTGATTGACTATTACTCACAAGTCGACTTGGAAAGAATTTTTGCAATTGTCTCGCGACTGAGAAGAAAATAAGTCGAAAATGTATTACTTTCCACAAAAAATTATCTCACAACAAACATTTACGAATACAAAACGCGATAGGAAAACTCCTACCGCGTTTGTTTTTTGAAAAATTGATTGGTCGGTAAAGCGCTCGCCCTTGTTATCCATAAGCGCGTTGACGAGATGAAGAACAAGGAGAGACGGCTTTTTGCGTATTCTCATTATCCGACAGAACGCCACCACGCTATCTTTGAATAAATTATACGGTTTCTTGAACGGCAAGCAAGTGTCAATCTTCCGTTGTAGTACCGACAAAACTGATACGAAGTGAAGTTTTCGATTGGTCGGTAA
>JAVXBP010000151.1:0-542 GCA_036659935.1 Clostridia bacterium | reverse complement strand
ATATTTACCGCCTTTTTACTATTTTATCATATTGGGTAAAAGTAAACTAGTATAGTTTGTAATACGCAAATAGCACTGAGGTGTAGTGGTTTCAGTGCTATCTTTTGTTGCTATCTTGCGTGTTATCTTGCGTATTATCTTGCGTGGTACTAATAGTTTTTCTCTAATCTGTTATTAATTCTGTTTATATCAAAAGGCATATATCTAACAAAATCTCCCCACTCTTTTACTTCTTCATAGTCCTCATGCTTTGGATCGTTGATAATGTTCATGAAATTTTCTAGACCGGTTTCACCACCAACATCTTCTGGAGGCGCATCTCCACTACCGTCCAAACATACTGCATAATGTTTATCATAATCTAAAATCACTTCTTCGACATCAATAACGTGTTCCCAATTATCTCCAAAGTCATATTCATATATAAGCTTTTTATATTTGGGCAGATATTCGGATACTTTCACATTCCCTTCCAATATTTTTACAACCTCACACAGAGGATCATCAAAGTCATCCGCCTCCTCTAAAAGCTGTATTACAGC
>JAVXBP010000150.1:0-543 GCA_036659935.1 Clostridia bacterium | reverse complement strand
TGATCGACCTATATTATCAGCTTATCTTTTGATAATATAAGAATTATTTCTTTTATATGCAGTTTTCAAGGTACACTGGTTGTTTCTTTGACTGATTCTTTATCAGTCATTAGAAATTAAAAACTCTTTTAATCTCTAATCACTGGTAAAAACAGTTATAAAAAAAGTCTTTCGACTTGTTTTGTTTTTTATAAAGTTGGCAGCCACCTACTCTCCCACATCGTTACCAATGCAGTACCCTCGGCCTCCTGAGTCTTAACCATCGTGTTCGGGATGGGTACGGGTGTTTCCCCCAGGCGTATCGCCACCAACAAATTTTTAGTGCTTTAGAACACTCATAATTGAACAACAGACTTTTTTAACCCCTACTTCTTTCATCCTTAGAAAGGAGGTGATCCAGCCGCACCTTCCGATACGGCTACCTTGTTACGACTTCACCCCAGTTATCGATCCCACCTTCGGCAGCTCCCTCCTTGCGGTTGGGTCACTGACTTCGGGCGTTATTGACTCCCATGGTGTGACGGGCGGTGTGTACAAGACCCG
>JAVXBP010000149.1:0-554 GCA_036659935.1 Clostridia bacterium | reverse complement strand
CACCGCCCGTCACACCATGGGAGTTGGTAGCACCCGAAGTCGGTGAGATAACCGTAAGGAATCAGCCGCCGAAGGTAAGACCAATGACTGGGGTGAAGTCGTAACAAGGTAGCCGTATCGGAAGGTGCGGCTGGATCACCTCCTTTCTAGGGAGACAGTCAACGCAGAAATGCGGGGACTCATTCCGAGGTCGATGCTAGTTACAGCAATGTGATTAGTCAAATACAGGCAGGAAAGACTGCCAAATGAACCGCTAGGTTCAAGATTGTCGATATGCGTTTCTACTCTGTATCGTTTTCAGGGCTCGTTGTAATGACGAGCACGGGGAAAAACCCAAGCATCCAACATCACAACCGCAAAGGCGCAAGCCAAGAGCGAAGTGAGAATGGAAGCGGGGCAAAGCCTTATTTGTACCTTGACAACTGCATATGAGTATGACGAGATCTATAATGATTAGTCATTTCTGTTCCAGTCAAACAGCGAAAGCTGTTTGGTAAGAAAAACAATGATTGGTCTTAGGAAAAAAGAATCGACGAAAAAATCAAGCTAAAAAG
>JAVXBP010000148.1:0-554 GCA_036659935.1 Clostridia bacterium | reverse complement strand
CCTTCATCGGCTCCTAGTGCCAAGGCATCCACCGTGCGCCCTTATTAACTTTGCCATTAAAACAAGTATAAGTTTTTTCGAACTATTTAAAAGAATTCGCAGCTTTACAGAAATGTTTAAAACATTTCTCGGTTTATTTATCGTTATAAGATATTGTTATTTAGTTTTCAATGATCAATTCCTATTTTAACGTCTTCGTTGACCAGATACTTCCGTATCTTATGGAGCCTAGCGGGATCGAACCGCTGACCTCCTGCGTGCAAGGCAGGCGCTCTCCCAGCTGAGCTAAGGCCCCACAATCAAGAATTTGATTCTTGCTTAGGTTTATGACTAAACCCCTCAAAACTGAATAAAGTTGAATGCTCACGTCTTTGTATATATTCCTTAGAAAGGAGGTGATCCAGCCGCACCTTCCGATACGGCTACCTTGTTACGACTTCACCCCAGTCATCGGTCTTACCTTAGGAAGCGCCCTCCTTGCGGTTAGGCAACCTACTTCGGGTACTCCCAACTTCCGTGGTGTGACGGGCGGTGTGTACAAGGCCCGGGAACGT
>JAVXBP010000147.1:0-561 GCA_036659935.1 Clostridia bacterium | reverse complement strand
CACCCCCGCAACAACACCCCAAAACCAACACCAGCCAAAGGCCAGCATCAATCCAACAGGACATCCTTGCAGCAAACACAGGACAAACACCGAAACACCAAGAACCCCTCACCCAAGCGAACACCACCAGGACCCTCCCCACAGGAAGAACCCCAGCAACCATTCACCAGGAAAGGAGGCTTGTTGCCTCAAAACCCAACAGCATGCCAAACCATACAAACCACGCAACACCCACACACCGCATTCCAGCACCGCAAGAAGAAAACCCCCTGCAATGCGTACTAGCAGATGCCCAAGCACCACGCGGCCACAGCCAATACCCCGCACCAGCATCAGCCAGCACGTTTTCCGGTATTGAGTCCATTGATATTCCACCCATGAGCAACCCACCCGGACAACACTCGTGTCCAGCATGGGCAACCAATAATGGTTAGCTCCTTAGAAAGGAGGTGATCCAGCCGCACCTTCCGGTACGGCTACCTTGTTACGACTTAGTCCCAATCGCCAGTCCCACCTTCGACGACTCCCCCCACACAAGGTGGTTAGGCCATCGGCTTCGGG
>JAVXBP010000146.1:0-568 GCA_036659935.1 Clostridia bacterium | reverse complement strand
CAATCACAGCGCCAACTGTCACAAGCAAAGTTTATGACGGCACGACCGACGCGACCAGTTGTGTGACAAAAGGAACAGTGAGCGGAATTTTCGCGATGGATAGTGGCGTTAGTGTTGCAATCGCCACCGCGACTTTTAACACCGCCGACGCGTGGAACGACAAAATAATAGCGGTAACTTACAGTATGACTGGCGACAATAACAACAACTATATCAAACCAGTAGACAGCACAATAACAAGCGCGACAATAACCCCTGCTACAATCACATATAACGCAGTGGGCTATTCGAACATTTATGACGGCAGCGCGCACGGAATTACTGTCAATAATATTACAACAAAAGGAAGTCAATCGGCAACAATAACATATTGTTCGACCAGTAACGGAACTTATAATGCGACGGAATTAAAATATTCTGACTGCGTAACGCAAAAAGTATATTTCAAAATCACCGCGCCAAACCACAACGAGATTACAGACAGCGCGACAGTTACAATAGCAAAAGCGACCTATGATATGAGTGGCGTAAGTTTTGTTGACGCAAGCAAAGTTTACAATGGCGAAGT
>JAVXBP010000145.1:0-577 GCA_036659935.1 Clostridia bacterium | reverse complement strand
AGGATAACTTCGGTAATCGTGTCGGCTCAGCACGAAGACGCAAAAGATTTTAACGATTTAGTGTTAGAGATTAAAGGCAAAGTAATCGCATATTGCCTAGCCGAGTTTGATACTTCTAAAACGGAAATATTAGTCAACCCAAGCGGAAGATTTGTGTTAGGAGGATTTGAGGCGGACACGGGGCTTACGGGCAGAAAACTTATGGTAGATAGCTATGGCGGTAGCGCTCATCACGGCGGAGGGGCGTATTCGGGGAAAGACCCGAGCAAAGTTGATAGGTCGGGAGCATACATGGCAAGATATGTCGCAAAAAACATTGTGGCGAGTGGCTTAGCCGAAAAGTGTGAGGTTATGCTGTCTTACGCAATCGGAAAAGCCGAGCCAACGGCGGTAGATATCGATACATTTTATACGGGAGCGGTCAGCGAAGAGCTTATAAAAAGAGCGGTTCTTAAAGTTTTTGATTTGACTCCGCGCGGAATTATAGAGAGTTTGGAACTTAAAAAGCCAATTTATGCAAGTACTGCGGTAGGCGGACATTTTGGTAACGATAAATATAGTTGGGAAAAGCTAGATA
>JAVXBP010000144.1:0-608 GCA_036659935.1 Clostridia bacterium | reverse complement strand
GCTTGCAAAGCAGGTGCTCTCCCAGCTGAGCTAATCCCCCGGGATTTTACTAATTACTGGTAGGGCTGGTTGGACTCGAACCAACGACCCCCGCGTTATCAACACGGTGCTCTAACCAGCTGAGCTACAGCCCCGATAAAACTGTTCTTTACTATTCAACAGTCGATAAGTGTGGACGTTTAATGATGAGACTTTCGTCTCCGGTGCTACTCTAGAAAGGAGGTGATCCAGCCGCACCTTCCGATACGGCTACCTTGTTACGACTTCACCCCAGTCACGAATCCTACCGTGGTAAGCGCCCTCCTTGCGGTTAAGCTACCTACTTCTGGTAAAACCCGCTCCCATGGTGTGACGGGCGGTGTGTACAAGACCCGGGAACGTATTCACCGCGACATGCTGATCCGCGATTACTAGCGATTCCAACTTCATGCAGTCGAGTTGCAGACTACAATCCGGACTACGATACACTTTCTGCGATTAGCTCCCCCTCGCGGGTTGGCGGCGCTCTGTATGTACCATTGTATGACGTGTGAAGCCCTACCCATAAGGGCCATGAGGACTTGACGTCATCCCCACCTTCCTCCGGTTTGTCACCGGCAGTCTCATTA
>JAVXBP010000143.1:0-622 GCA_036659935.1 Clostridia bacterium | reverse complement strand
GGCCTTGTACACACCGCCCGTCACACCATGGGAGTTGGGAGCACCCGAAGTCGGTGAGATAACCGCAAGGAATCAGCCGCCGAAGGTGAGACCGATGACTGGGGTGAAGTCGTAACAAGGTAGCCGTATCGGAAGGTGCGGCTGGATCACCTCCTTTCTAGGGAGACATGAACTTTGAAAATAGGTTCATATCCTAGGTCGATCACGACGGAAGTGGAAGCGCCAAAGGAGCCGCAAGGCACCAAAGGCAAAGAAACGGAAGAAGTGACAAAGCCGGTATGGGCCGGCAAGCCGGAGAAAGACCGGTAGCAATCTGGCAAGTTAATATTCTCTCTCTTCTAACTGTATCGTTTTGAAGGATCGGAAGATCCTTTGACATGAGCCTTATGGCGCATGTCGCGCACCTTGAAAACTGCACAGAGAAAGACGAAGCAAAAAGCGAGAAAGTAAAGCAGGCTTTTAGCGGGTATGCAATGCGTTCTACAAGCATTGTAGGGAAGCGAAGCCGAAGAATAGATCAAGCGAACAAGAGCACAGGGTGGATGCCATGGCACTGATTGCCGAAGAAGGACGCGGTAAGCTGCGAAAAGTCTCGGGGAGCCGCAAGCGGGCTATGATCCGA
>JAVXBP010000142.1:0-630 GCA_036659935.1 Clostridia bacterium | reverse complement strand
TTCCCGGGCCTTGTACACACCGCCCGTCACACCATGAGAGTTGGTAATACCCGAAGTCCGAGTTAAATCGGCCGAAGGTAGGATTGATGATTAGGGTGAAGTCGTAACAAGGTAGCCGTATCGGAAGGTGCGGCTGGATCACCTCCTTTCTATGGAGAAAAAATGTAATTGTATTGTTTATTTTTGAGTGTGTTAAACACACCCAAGTGTTGGGCTCATAGCTCAGATGGTTAGAGTGCGCGCCTGATAAGCGCGAGGTCGATGGTTCGATTCCATCTGAGCCCACCAACAACAGCACATTGAAAAATATATAATGTAACAATAAAAAAATTAGTAACAAGCGAAAGCTAGATACTAACAATTTCAAAGACGTTAAAAATAAACTTTTAAGTAAGTTTGAAAATTTAATTTTTAGGTTAAGCTAGTAAGAGCGTAGGGTGAATGCCTAGGCATCAAGAGCCGATGAAGGTCGCGATAAGCTGCGAAAAGCTACGGGGAGGAGCAAATATCCATTGATCCGTAGATTACCGAATGGGGAAACCTGGCAGATATAAATAATCTGTGATCCATACATGAATAAATAGTGTATGAGAGGGAATACGTTGGGAACTGAAACATCTAAGTACCAAC
>JAVXBP010000141.1:0-634 GCA_036659935.1 Clostridia bacterium | reverse complement strand
GTCTTGTACACACCGCCCGTCACACCATGGGAGTCGGAAATGCCCGAAGTCAGTGACCCAACCGTAAGGAGGGAGCTGCCGAAGGTGGAGCCGATAACTGGGGTGAAGTCGTAACAAGGTAGCCGTATCGGAAGGTGCGGCTGGATCACCTCCTTTCTAAGGACGAAAGAAGTAAAGCGTTGAAATCTATTGTTTAATTATGAGTGTTCTAAGAAGCATGCGAGACATGTAATGTAGAAGCTAGTATTTCGTGAGGGGAGATTTCTTGCGAAGTCAAAAGATTTTCGGTGGCGATGCGCCTAGGGGAAACACCCGTTCCCATCTCGAACACGATGGTTAAGACCTAGGAGGCCGATGGTACTGCACTGGTAACGGTGTGGGAGAGCAGGTGGCTGCCGAATTATAAAAAAATAAAAGTGGAAACACTGTTCACATAACTGGGATTACCAGTGATTAGATTAGAAAAGAGATTTTCTGATGTAATGACTGATAAAACAGTCAATCGATAGAAGGAAACCATGTTTTATGGAAGAAGTTTATCGAATGTGTACCTTGAAAATCGCATACAAAGAAACAGATACTATATTTATGATGAGTAGATATAGTAGCAAGTTTGTACCCGTATCACTATGAG
>JAVXBP010000140.1:0-650 GCA_036659935.1 Clostridia bacterium | reverse complement strand
CCCGGGCCTTGTACACACCGCCCGTCACACCACTCGAGTTGTCTGCACCCGAAGTCGCCGGCCTAACCCGCAAGGGAGGGAGGCGCCGAAGGTGTGGAGGGTAAGAGGGGTGAAGTCGTAACAAGGTAGCCGTACCGGAAGGTGCGGCTGGATCACCTCCTTTCTAGGGAGACTCATAAAAGAGTCCATACCGCAGTCGAGATAACTCCTGCGGCCTGGATAGAAAACAGTTCTACATTTGATCGGTTCCAAAAGCAAAAAAGTTCGTCCCTCACAGTATCCGGTTTCGAAGGTACCCCCTTCGACGCACCTTGAAAGTTGCATAGCGTTAAAATGATTGTAAAAAGTTTTAGTAATTTATTGCTAATTCGCATAATACATCACGATCGCGAATGATATGAAATAACCCAAGTATCAAGATTTAACTATCATGAAATTTGATAGATGAAGATATTAAGGGCACACGGTGGATGCCTTGGCATAGGAAGTCGATGAAGGACGCGACAAGCTGCGATAAGCTGCGGAGAGGCGCAAATAGCCATTGACCCGCAGATTTCCGAATGGGGGAACCCAACTGGGGTCAAGCCCAGTTACTCTGATCTGAATATATAGGATCAGTAGAGGCAACCCGGGGAACTGAAACATCTAAG
>JAVXBP010000139.1:365-666 GCA_036659935.1 Clostridia bacterium | reverse complement strand
GTACCGATATATCATTAATTTCAAAGGATATGAAGGATAAACAATTTTTAAGCTTCAGAGGAATTTGTACTCCCTCTGAAGCTTAAAATTTGTCATCATATAAAAATAAACAAATAAAAAGTGCTTCAAAATATTGAAGCACACACATTCATAATTGGCAGGGGCAGTAGGATTTGAACCCACAACCAATGGTTTTGGAGACCACTACTCTACCGTTGAGCCATACCCCTTTAACATAAGCTATTCTATCAAAAACATAAGTACCTGTCAACTAGTGAATTTTTATTTAAAGTTATCAGCT
>JAVXBP010000139.1:0-355 GCA_036659935.1 Clostridia bacterium | reverse complement strand
ACTTATCCTAAGCTTTATTTAAGCTCTTGTGCATTTCAATCATTTCGAATGCTAAATCTTTTATAGTTTCTGCACTGATTAATTGGTCTTCAGCATGCATTATTATTAGAGAGAACTCTAATTTTTCACCTGCAGCTTCTTTTTGAATTAATCCAGCATGTGCATGATGTCCTTGTAATAAGAATTGTTTAGCTTCTTCAAGCTTTTGATCAGCTAGTTCATAATTCCCTTGTCTACCTTCTCTTATAGCTTCCATAGCTAAAGATTTACCCATTCCTACATTACTAATAATTTCAAATGCTACTAATTCTAATTCGTCCATAATTCTTTCTCCTTTGATATACACTAATTCTAG
>JAVXBP010000138.1:0-675 GCA_036659935.1 Clostridia bacterium | reverse complement strand
CCCGGGCCTTGTACACACCGCCCGTCACACCATGGGAGTTGATAGTACCCGAAGTCGGTGAGGCAACCGTAAGGAACCAGCCGCCGAAGGTAAGATCAATGACTGGGGTGAAGTCGTAACAAGGTAGCCGTATCGGAAGGTGCGGCTGGATCACCTCCTTTCTAGGGAGAGTAACCAAGCAGGAAACTGCAAGGTTCATTCCGAGGTCGATAACTAGTTACAGCAATGTAGTTAGTCAAAGAGACAGGCAGGAAAGACTGCCAACAGAACCGCTAAGGTTCGAAACTGTCGGAAAAAGCGTTTCAAATTCTGTATCGTTTTCAGGGTTCGCCAATCAAAGCGAGCTCGGGACACGCAAGAGGGCAACCTCGAGCGAGAGCCCATGCATCTTGACAACTGCATATGAGTATGACGAGATTTAAGAAAGATTAGTCATTTCTGTTCAGTGGCAGCGAAAGCTGTCGGAGAAAAGATTGGTCTTAGGAAAGAATCGACGAAAAAATCAAGCTAACAAGAGCACAGGGTGGATGCCATGGCATCATCAGCCGACGAAGGACGTGGCCAGCTGCGTTAAGCTGCGAGGAGCCGCAAGCAGGCATTGATTCGCAGATATCCGAATGGGGAAACCCGGCGGAAGTAATGTTCCGTCACCATGAGATGAATACATAGTCTCAT
>JAVXBP010000137.1:0-676 GCA_036659935.1 Clostridia bacterium | reverse complement strand
ACCACCATATTGATATTTCGCTTGTTTTTGAAATTCATTAGAAGCTTTTGGTGTGTAATCTAGAGCACGCTTTTGTACATCAAAGGTGCTTTGCTCAGGATAGCCAATCGCAATAATTGCAACAGGGCTTAAGCCCAGTCGGTTTGCACCAGTTCCGACAGATTTCGCAATATTAGCGGCACTTTCAAAAGTGGCATTGCCATCAAGCAGGTAAAGTACGGGAAAACCCTGTGTCGGTACTTCGCCAGTAGGGAGTGAGATCTGAATTAAATATTCATGATTTGTATATTTTGACTTCAAGCTAAAACTTTGTTGTATTTGGGTATTTCCCTTTGGGATAACATCATTTGTATTTGTATTTGTATTTGTATTTGTATTTGTATTTGTATTTGTATTTGTAGATGTTGGCTGAGCTGCCGTTAAGTGTGTCGCAATAAGTAAAGAAAAAGTCAAAATACTGAGCTGTTTAAACATAACTTAGTCACAAGTGCTGAAATTTTGCTTTGTAATATATAATGAAAATCATTATCAATAAAGTTGAGTCGTGAAAAGAGTTAAAACTCAGCGTGTTTAATAGCTTAAAGTGTTGTTATACTAGCTCGGATAATCAATTCACAGATGAATTGTAATCCATTCTTATAGATGATTTTGCTGAGGCTGCATTCAATGGTAAACG
>JAVXBP010000136.1:0-701 GCA_036659935.1 Clostridia bacterium | reverse complement strand
TTTTCGCAGCTTATCACGTCCTTCATCGGCTCTCGGTGCCAAGGCATCCACTCTACGCTCTTAGTAGCTTGACCTATATTAGGTCTTGCTTAAAAAAACAAGTGCCTTGTTTCTTTTAAATTAATTAAAAAGAATATTTTTCGGTTTAATTGTAGATTTAAATTTTGTGTTTAAATCTATTTAGTGTAGTATTTGTTTTTCAAAGTACAAGTGATAACGAACTTTTAACATCCATTCCCTTTGTTACTATTAAAGTAACTCTTGAAGTAGATGAGAAGTTATTATCTTTGAAAGTTTAAATAAACTTTCAAAATAAAATAGTAAGACCATTAAGTGTCAATTCTTTTCCTTAGAAAGGAGGTGATCCAGCCGCACCTTCCGATACGGCTACCTTGTTACGACTTCACCCCAGTCATTGGTTTTGCCTTAGGCGGCTCCTTCCCCGAAGGGTTAGGTCACCGACGTTGGGCCCCCCCAACTTCCGTGGTGTGACGGGCGGTGTGTACAAGACCCGGGAACGTATTCACCGCAACATTCTGATTTGCGATTACTAGCGATTCCAGCTTCATGTAGTCGAGTTGCAGACTACAATCCGAACTGGGAGTACTTTTTTGGGATTTGCTCGGCCTCGCGGATTTGCTTCCCTTTGTAGTACCCATTGTAGCACGTGTGTAGCCCTAATCATAAGGGGCATGATGATT
>JAVXBP010000135.1:0-718 GCA_036659935.1 Clostridia bacterium | reverse complement strand
CTTGCAAAGCAGGTGCTCTCCCAGCTGAGCTAATCCCCCTTGATTGCCTATAGCCGGCGCATTGCGTCGTTGCCTGCCGCTCGCACACTTCAGTGTGCTTCGTGTCAGGCGCCTAGCACTGCTTGGCTCTAGCCAATCAACAAGTGATCAACCAAAGCGGCATAAGCTCAACCTCTTCTCATTGGAACAGATGGTGGGTCTAGTTGGGCTCGAACCAACGACCCCTGCGTTATCAACACAGTGCTCTAACCAGCTGAGCTACAGACCCAATCCATCAAAGTCTCTCGACTTCAACAGGTCATCCAACAACCGATAAGTGTGGGCGTTCAAACTTGAACTGCTTCATTTTCCAGAAAGGAGGTGATCCAGCCGCACCTTCCGATACGGCTACCTTGTTACGACTTCACCCCAGTCACGAACCCCGCCGTGGTAAGCGCCCTCCTTGCGGTTAGGCTACCTACTTCTGGCGAGACCCGCTCCCATGGTGTGACGGGCGGTGTGTACAAGACCCGGGAACGTATTCACCGTGACATTCTGATCCACGATTACTAGCGATTCCGACTTCACGCAGTCGAGTTGCAGACTGCGATCCGGACTACGACTGGCTTTATGGGATTAGCTCCCCCTCGCGGGTTGGCAACCCTTTGTACCAGCCATTGTATGACGTGTGTAGCCCCACCTATAAGGGCCATGAGGACTTGACGTCATCCCCACCTTC
>JAVXBP010000134.1:0-723 GCA_036659935.1 Clostridia bacterium | reverse complement strand
ACAAAGAAAACATCTTTTCAACAATCAAAAAATTCTGCTTACTTAACAAAGAAAGCAACCAATCTTGCGACCAAGAAAACGGCGACATCGACGAACAAAAAAAGCCACTCCGTTGCGACGGAATGACCAACAATCAATTTGTAGATATTCAATTTTCTGCCAACGGCAAACCATTCGACCCCAACGGCAAGATTTTTTTCAGTTTTAGCCACACCCCAAGCCTTGCAGTTTGCGCAATCGCGCCTTTCGATATCGGAATGGACGCCACGGAACGCATACCTTTCGACACGGCGACCGCGCGAATAATATGCTCCCCTGCGGAATTCGCTGAGCTGGAAAAACAAGGTGAAACTTGTCGCGACGACGACATTCTGGCGCAATTGATAACGCGTAAAGAAAGCCTTGTAAAACTCCGCGACGGCAAGCTTTGCCAAATTGACCAACAAGCAAACTTGAATGATATCGAATATTTCACTTTCGCGCTCGATAATGACCATATTTGCACGGTTTGCGCTCACAAACAACGCGCAAAGCCTTGACTTTGTCTCGCGTAAAAAGTTAAAATGAGATAAAGAGACAACCTAGACAAAAAAATTAATAAAAAATATAAACAAAAAAGACAGAGAGATGAATGAGGTGAATTTTGCGTAAAAAGTTAAGAGTTATTGCTGTAATCGTAGCGTTGTTCGCGTGCGCAAGCATGCTGGACGGGTGCATAAAGTC
>JAVXBP010000133.1:0-733 GCA_036659935.1 Clostridia bacterium | reverse complement strand
CACACGTGCTACAATGGTCTGAACAGAGGGCTGCGAAACCGCAAGGTGAAGCCAATCCCTTAAAACAGATCCCAGTTCGGATTGCAGGCTGAAACTCGCCTGCATGAAGTTGGAGTTGCTAGTAATCGCAGATCAGAATGCTGCGGTGAATGCGTTCCCGGGTCTTGTACACACCGCCCGTCACACCACGAGAGTTGGCAACACCCGAAGTCCGTGAGAGAACCGTAAGGACTCAGCGGCCGAAGGTGGGGTTAGTAATTGGGGTGAAGTCGTAACAAGGTAGCCGTATCGGAAGGTGCGGCTGGATCACCTCCTTTCTAGGGAGAAACAGGAAGTCATGGTACTATTTTCTTTTGTATGACCTTTAGGTTATGCAAAAATAGCAAGAATAATCAGAACATCGATTATTAACATTGCTACGGTCTTTGAAAACAGCATAAAGTAATAAAAGAGAAAAAAAGAGCAAATAGTTAAAACTAAAATTTTACAATTTTACGTTAACAACATATTTCTAAACACTCATAAAAAACATTCAATCGCAAGATTGTAAGTAATATTAAATTTTTCTTTTAAAAGTCATTTAAAGTGATACTTAAAAGAAGAACTCTTTTTTTTCCAAGAGAAAACACCAAGTGCAAGGCGCCCCGAAGGAGCAGCGGAAGAAGCGTATTTTATACGCGAATGACAAAGCGACGAGGAGCAACGCAGCAATTGGGGTTTTATCGCCGGAAAA
>JAVXBP010000132.1:299-741 GCA_036659935.1 Clostridia bacterium | reverse complement strand
AAATCATCATGCCCCTTATGTTCTGGGCTACACACGTGCTACAATGGTCGGTACAATTAGATGCAATATCGTGAGGTGGAGCAAATCTGAAAAACCGATCCCAGTTCGGATTGTAGGCTGCAACTCGCCTACATGAAGTTGGAGTTGCTAGTAATCGTGGATCAGAATGCCACGGTGAATGCGTTCCCGGGTCTTGTACACACCGCCCGTCACACCACGGAAGTTGGGGGTGCCCAAAGTTGGACAGTTAATAGTTTACCTAAGGCAAAATCAATGACTGGGGTGAAGTCGTAACAAGGTAGCCGTATCGGAAGGTGCGGCTGGATCACCTCCTTTCTAAGGAGACATAAGTTTCTGCACTATGAGTTTTTACATGGGGAATTAGCTCAGCTGGGAGAGCACCTGCCTTGCACGCAGGGGGTCAATAGTTCTAGCCACTTTA
>JAVXBP010000132.1:0-289 GCA_036659935.1 Clostridia bacterium | reverse complement strand
AGGGTTCGAACCCCTTATTCTCCACCACGAACCATTTTAGGTTCGTATTATTTGCGAATTTTTATGAAATGCAAGCAATTACAACGCATGACATAGAATACGAGCAAGAATGTACCTTGAAAACTGAATAATGATTAAATAATATGTGTAAAAGCAAATTAACAACGAAATCGAGATATTTTATATAACTAAGTAAGTTTTTTTAGAAAAGCTGGCTGGGTAAAAAAATACGATTTCAACCGAGAAACCAGAAAAATGAAAAATGAAACAATTTACTGTAGTAAATTAA
>JAVXBP010000131.1:0-750 GCA_036659935.1 Clostridia bacterium | reverse complement strand
CTACACACGTGCTACAATGGGTGGTACAGAGGGCAGCCAAGTCGTGAGGCCGAGCTAATCCCTTAAAGCCATTCTCAGTTCGGATTGTAGGCTGAAACTCGCCTACATGAAGCTGGAGTTACTAGTAATCGCAGATCAGAATGCTGCGGTGAATGCGTTCCCGGGTCTTGTACACACCGCCCGTCACACCACGGAAGTTGGGGGCGCCCGAAGCCAGATAGCTAACCTTTTTGGGAAGCGTCTGTCGAAGGTGAAATCAATAACTGGGGTGAAGTCGTAACAAGGTAGCCGTATCGGAAGGTGCGGCTGGATCACCTCCTTTCTAAGGAGAATTAACCTACTGTTTAATTTTGAGGGTTCTTTGTTTTAAGAAATCTCAATATAAGACGCGAAGCGTAACTCAATTTACTTTGAGCAACGGGATAAACATGAACGAATGTGAATGGTTAGACGTTGGCGACGTGCGTTAGTACTTTGAAAACTGCATAATATTTAGTGATATGACATTAATATAAAAGAAGAAGATAAACTTCTTAAAAAATGAATCATATAAAGAAGATGACTTTTAAAAATATCAAGATTTGAGCAATGGGATTTATCTGAATGTATATGAAGATAAAGACATTGGCGAATCACTTTAATAACTGGTCAAGTTATTAAGGGTGTAGGGCGAATGCCTTGGCACTAGGAGCCGATGAAGGACGCGATAAGCTGCGATAAGCTTCGGGGAGTTGCACGTAAACTTTGATC
>JAVXBP010000130.1:0-766 GCA_036659935.1 Clostridia bacterium | reverse complement strand
TAGGTTAAGTCCTGCAACGAGCGCAACCCTCGTGATTAGTTGCCGTCTAACGGAACTCTAATCAGACTGCCGTAGTTAATACGGAGGAAGGTGAGGATGACGTCAAATCATCACGTCCCTTATGTCTTGGGCTACACACGTACTACAATGAGTGTTACAAAGAGAAGCGAGACCGCGAGGTGGAGCAAAACTGAAAAAAGCACCCCTAGTTCGGATTGTAGGCTGCAACTCGCCTACATGAAGCTGGAATTGCTAGTAATCACAGGTCAGCATACTGTGGTGAATACGTTCCCGGGCCTTGTACACACCGCCCGTCACACCATGAGAGTTGAGAATACCCGAAGCCCATGTCAAAGTGGTCGAAGGTAGGCTTGACGATTGGGGTGAAGTCGTAACAAGGTAGCCGTATCGGAAGGTGCGGCTGGATCACCTCCTTTCTAAGGAGAAATCGTTCGATATGCATTGTTTATTTTTGAGTGTGCTATATGGGGGCGTAGCTTAGTTGGTAGAGCGCGTGCCTTGCAAGCACGAGGTCGGGAGTCCGATTCTCCCCGTCTCCACCACCGTTTTGTATTTTATATATAAAACAGTAACACATTCAAAAAAGCACATTGAAAAATATATAATGTAAAAGTAACAAGCAAATAAGTATTAAAGAAAATTCTAAAAAAAATAGGTTAAGCTAATAAGAGCGTAGGGTGAATGCCTAGGTACCAAGAGCCGAAGAAAGACGTGACAAGCTGCGAAAAGCCATGGTTAGGAGCAA
>JAVXBP010000129.1:0-804 GCA_036659935.1 Clostridia bacterium | reverse complement strand
TACCAGCAAGTAATGTTGGGGACTCATGGGAGACTGCCAGGGACAACCTGGAGGAAGGCGGGGATGACGTCAAGTCATCATGCCCCTTATGTCTTGGGCTACACACGTACTACAATGGTCGGAACAGAGGGAAGCGATACCGCGAGGTGGAGCAAAACCCATAAAACCGGCCCCAGTTCGGATTGCAGGCTGCAACTCGCCTGCATGAAGTCGGAATCGCTAGTAATCGCAGGTCAGCATACTGCGGTGAATACGTTCCCGGGCCTTGTACACACCGCCCGTCACACCACGAGAGTTTGTAACACCCGAAGTCGGTGAGGTAACCTTTAATGGAGCCAGCCGTCTAAGGTGGGGCTGATGATTGGGGTGAAGTCGTAACAAGGTAGCCGTATCGGAAGGTGCGGCTGGATCACCTCCTTTCTATGGAGAACTAGTATTGACCGAGGTCAGTATTTAGACTCTAGTCGACGCACATTTGTTTAGGTAATTGTTTAGTTTTGAAGGCTCTTGCCATCTTAGGATGGCTTTAATCTTCTATAAGAGTGTATGAACCTTGAAAACTTCATATGAAGAGAAAGAAGACCTGTCTATTTGTGATGAATAGAGAGGCACAACTTAGAATTCACGATGCAAATTGTGAAGGATAAGAACGAGACTAGGAACGTTAAGTTCTTAGAGCTGATTTAAAAAATAAGTCAAGCTACTAAGGGCATACGGCGGATGCCTAGGCACCAAGAGCCGATGAAGGACGCGGTAAGCTGCGAAAAGCCACGGGGAACTGCAAGCAAGTATTGATCCGTGGAT
>JAVXBP010000128.1:0-818 GCA_036659935.1 Clostridia bacterium | reverse complement strand
CATTATAATTCATTTCATGATGCCTTCACTAACAGCTTCTTTTAAAATACTACCTTTAAATCTATCTCAACTCTTTTAAAAGGAATAATAATAAATCATCACCATTAAATATATAAGCTTATTTTTTCTATCACTCTCTATTATATATTAACTAAAAAGTTAGTACATCCTTCCACTCTAAATAAGGCTATTAAAATAAATGGTTATTGTACTAGAATTAATATGCTTATTATCATGCAATATAAAAGGCTATTTCTTAGAGATAAGAAATAGCCTTTTAGGAAATTGCGGAGTCAGGACTTGAACCTGAGACCTTCGGGTTATGAGCCCGACGAGCTGCCAACTGCTCCACTCCGCGTCATTATGTTGTTATTGTAAAAATAATAAAAATTTGGCAGCCACCTACTCTCCCAGTCCGTCTCCAGACAAGTACCATCGGCCGACTAGGTCTTAACCTACGTGTTCGGTATGGGAACGGGTGTGTCCCCTAGTCGCATCGCCACCAAAAAATATGAGATATTCAATTCTTCTTCAAGAATCTTATACTCTCAAAAACAAATACTGCAAATCTTTTAACCTTTTTTAGGTCAAACCCTCGAACCGTTAGTATTGGTCAGCTACACATGTTGCCATGCTTACACCTCCAACCTATCTACCTCGTAGTCTACAAGGGGTCTTACTCCATTTCTGGATGGGAAGTCTTATCTTGAGGTCTGTTTCACGCTTAGATGCCTTCAGCGTTTATCAGCTCCAGACTTAGCTACTCTGCTATAGACTTGGCAGTCTAACAGATGCACCAGAGGTCTGTTCATCCCGGT
>JAVXBP010000127.1:0-823 GCA_036659935.1 Clostridia bacterium | reverse complement strand
TAAGTTAGAGAACTCTAGTCAGACTGCCGTAGACAATACGGAGGAAGGAGAGGATGACGTCAAATCATCATGTCCCTTATGTCTTGGGCTACACACGTACTACAATGACTATTACAAAGAGAAGCAATACCGTGAGGTGGAGCAAAACTGATAAAAATAGTCCTAGTTCGGATTGAAGGCTGAAACTCGCCTTCATGAAGCTGGAATTGCTAGTAATCATAGGTCAGCATACTATGGTGAATACGTTCCCGGGCCTTGTACACACCGCCCGTCACACCATGAGAGCCAATAATACCCGAAGCCCATTAATAATAGTGGTCCACGGTAGGATTGACGATTAGGGTGAAGTCGTAACAAGGTAGCCGTATCGGAAGGTGCGGCTGGATCACCTCCTTTCTAAGGAGATTAAAATTTTTTCTATTTAGTATTGTTTATTTTTGAATGTGTTTATTATATTAATAATTTTACACTATTTAGGGCCCGTAGCTCAGATGGTTAGAGTACGCGCCTGATAAGCGCGAGGTCAGAAGTTCGATTCTTCTCGGGCCCACCAATAGTATTTAATATAATTCGTATTCAGTAGCACATTGAAAAATATATAATATAGAAGTAACAAGCAAAATGAAGTAATACAAGTTTTAATGAAAATTCGAAATAAAATAAAAAAATTGTAAACAATAAAATGTAAGCAAATTTAGGTTAAGCTAATTAAGAGCATAGGGTGAATGCCTAGGTATCAAGAGCCGATGAAAGACGCGACAAGCTGCGAAAAGCTGTGGGGAGAAGCAAATATTCTATGATCCACAGATGTCTGAATGGGGAA
>JAVXBP010000126.1:0-833 GCA_036659935.1 Clostridia bacterium | reverse complement strand
GTATCTTTCAAACCAAGTTTACGGTAGCAAGAGTTGATTAACTTCGAGATGTTTTTCTTAGTCATCTCAAGGTTGATCATATCAAAGCTTAAACCTTGTGGAACAACTTCCCACAACAAGCAGCGACCTGGTGTCGTATCAACAATAATCGTTTGATGTTCACGATGACCATTTTCATCAATCACTGTTTGATGTACACGTACTTTTACGCGTGCATGAATCGCAACTTTACCCGTTGCCAAAGCACGGTTCACTTCGTGAGTATCCGCAAACACCATGCCTTCACCTTTGGCATTTACCGCATCACGTGTGATGTAGTAAAGACCCAAGACCACGTCCTGAGAAGGAACGATAATCGGCTCACCATTTGCTGGTGACAAGATGTTGTTCGTTGACATCATCAACGCACGTGCTTCTAACTGTGCTTCAAGTGTCAATGGAACGTGTACCGCCATTTGGTCACCATCGAAGTCGGCGTTGAACGCAGCACAGACGAGTGGGTGAAGACGGATTGCCTTACCTTCAATCAAAATAGGTTCAAATGCTTGAAGACCTAAACGGTGAAGTGTTGGCGCACGGTTCAACATGACTGGATGTTGACGAATGACTGATGCTAAAACGTCCCAAACTTCTGGAGTCTCACGCTCAACCATTTTCTTCGCAGCTTTAATGGTTGTTGCCTGACCAGATGCTTGTAATTTTGCGAAAATGAATGGCTTGAATAATTCAAGTGCCATCTTCTTCGGAAGACCACATTGGTGAAGGCGTAAAGTAGGACCAACAGTAATTACCGAACGACCCGAATAGTCAACACGCTTACCTAACAAGTTTTG
>JAVXBP010000125.1:603-955 GCA_036659935.1 Clostridia bacterium | reverse complement strand
TGTTACATGGCTCTAAATTCTCTGTTGCTTGCTTTTTATGTTTGGAATTATTATTGTCGTTATTCAGTTTTCAAGGTGCAGCTTCCGGTTCCTGTTGAAACCAGATATTAACGTTCATGCTTATGAGCGCTAATATCTGAATTCATCTAACCATATAAACAATATGAAGATGTAATCTCTTTCGCGACGCACAATCTCGATTAAAGTTCTCTTTGATTACTTTCTCTTTCAAGAGAAAGTAATTGGTGGGCCTAGATGGACTCGAACCACCGACCTTACGATTATCAGTCGTACGCTCTAGCCAGCTGAGCTATGGGCCCATATGGTGGAGATTATCGGGATCGAACCGATG
>JAVXBP010000125.1:0-593 GCA_036659935.1 Clostridia bacterium | reverse complement strand
CCTGCTTGCAAAGCAGGTGCTCTCCCAGCTGAGCTAAACCCCCGTAGGATGTGTACCCTCTAAATTAAACAATATGACATACTCTATACTTTCACCAAAACGTTCTGACCTTAGGACGTTACAAAACCATATTTCAGGTTCTGAAGTCTCCTTAGAAAGGAGGTGATCCAGCCGCACCTTCCGATACGGCTACCTTGTTACGACTTCACCCCAATTATCAAACCCACCTTCGGCCGCGCCCTCCTTGCGGTTAGGCTATGGACTTCGGGTGTTCCCGACTCTCATGGTGTGACGGGCGGTGTGTACAAGGCCCGGGAACGTATTCACCGCAGCATTCTGATCTGCGATTACTAGCGATTCCAACTTCATACAGGCGAGTTTCAGCCTGCAATCCGAACTGGGACAATTTTTAGGGATTTGCTCCACCTCGCGGTATTGCTTCCCTCTGTTAATTGCCATTGTAGTACGTGTGTAGCCCAGGACATAAGGGGCATGATGATTTGACGTCGTCCCCACCTTCCTCCGTTTTGTCAACGGCAGTCTCGCTAGAGTGCTCTTGCGTAGCAACTAACAATAGGGGTTGCGCTCGTTGC
>JAVXBP010000124.1:0-1269 GCA_036659935.1 Clostridia bacterium | reverse complement strand
AGTAACAAAGCAAACAAAAGTAACAAAGCAAACTAAAGTAACAAAACAAACAAAAGTAACAAATAAAAAAAGACACTGCCTTTTGTTGGAACTCGTCCGAGGCAATGTCTTATTATTTGTTGATGATATAGAATTGAGTTTGTAGGGCATTGCGCAAGCGAACTTTTTCGCTCAAGCGTTACGCTGTCGCAAGCTTATTCCCATTCAATTGTGCCAGTAGGCTTTGGAGTAAGGTCATAGCAAACTCTGTTTACGCCTTGAACTTCTGTGATAATGCGCTTTGTTATTTTGTCGAGCAAAGCCCAATCAATGTGTTCAATTGTCGCAGTCATCGCGTCGATAGTGTTGACCGCGCGAATGATAACAGGCCACTCATATGAGCGAGCGTTGTTCTTGACGCCGACCGACTTTGTGTCAGGGATAACGGTAAAATATTGCCAAACTTTGCCTTGCAAGCCAGCGAGAGCAAATTCTTCTCTGAGAATTGCGTCGCTTTCTCTGAGCGAGTCCAGTCTGTCGCGAGTGATTGCGCCAAGGCATCTCACGCCAAGACCAGGACCAGGGAATGGCTGACGGTAAACCATATCGTCAGGCAAGCCAAGTTCTTTTCCGCACGCGCGAACTTCGTCTTTGAATAAGTATTTGAGTGGCTCAACGAGTTCGAATTTCAGGTCGTCAGGCAGTCCGCCAACGTTGTGGTGAGCCTTGACAGCTTTGTTTGTTTTTGTGCCGCTTTCGACAATGTCGGGATAAATCGTGCCTTGAGCGAGAAAGTCAATTCCGTTCAATTTGCGAGCTTCTTCTTCGAACACACGGATAAATTCCGCGCCGATAATTTTTCTCTTTTGCTCAGGTTCGCTCACGTCGACAAGCTTGTCAAGAAATCTGTCCGCGCTGTCAGAATAAATCAAAGTCGCGCCCATTTGTTCGCGGAAAACTTTGACAACTTGTTCTGGTTCGCCTTTGCGGAGAAGTCCGTGGTTGACGTGTACGCAAACAAGGTTTTTGCCAATCGCGCGAATAAGCAACGCCGCAACAACCGAGCTGTCAACGCCACCTGACAAGGCGAGCAAAACTTTTTTGTCGCCAATTTGTTTTCTCAAAATCTCGACTTGGTCGTCGACAAAATTTTGCATATTCCAATTTTTTGTGCATTTGCATTTGTCAAAAACGAAAGACTGCAAGTCGCTGTCGCTGCCTTGTGGGCAATTTGCAGGCGAGTGACCGAAAGAAATAAACGGAACGCCAACAGAATATAGCGCGCTGTCA
>JAVXBP010000123.1:0-1359 GCA_036659935.1 Clostridia bacterium | reverse complement strand
CCAAGTTTAATAAGGCGCGTTTCGTCAAGAATTCCAAAAGCAAGTTGCAAAGCGTTGCGATAAACACTCGTTATTTGCAAACTCTTTTGACAACAAACAAAAGCAAGTTGCAAAGCGTTAAAAAAAACTTGTAACTAACAAAGCGTTGAAAAAAAGATAACTGCAATTTTCCACTTCGACCTGCTGACAAGCCATTATTTTTGCACAAAGGAGCTCATTCAGAATGAATATCAACACAAAAAAGAACCTTACCGCACTGCTTTCGCTCGTGGCGATTATCGCTTGCATTTTTTGCTTTTGCGCATGCCAGCCTGACACCACGCCCGTCACAAACAAGTCAATCGTCATCGTTGTCGGAGAAAAAACTCTCGCCGTTACGACGGACAAAACATCAGTTGGACAAGTCCTTGACCAATTGCAATCAGAATTGAAGTTGTCATTTACTTACTCTGGCAGAGTCGGCGGAGAATTTGGCAGAATGCTCTTGTCTATCGACGATATCACGCCAAGCGCTGACGCAAGCAAACGCGAATTTGTCAATTTTCTCGCTTCGACAACCGACCCAAAATACGTTTTTGTCGGCGCGCCTGTCGTAATCAACGGCAAGGAATTCTATTCCACAAACTTTGGCGTTGACTCAATGGACGTCATCGACGGCGTAACATACGCGTTTATGCTCGCGACATATTGATGAAAGCTCGCGATATTTGTCTTGTCGCGCTGATGTCGGCGTCGATTACCGCAGGCAAAATGGCTCTCGCAGCCCTGCCAAACATTGAGATTGTAACGCTCCTTTTTGTCGTCTACACTCTCAGTCTTGGCTGGAAAAGAACCTTTCTTTCGTCTATCGTTTTTGTAATGACCGAGACGATAATTTGGGGGTTTGGCAGTTGGGTCTTGCTTTATTTTGTCTATTGGCCGTCATTGGTTTGCCTTGTTGGGCTGTGCGCAAAAGGAAGATATAGAGTGCTTATCGCTGTCGCAATCGGCATTGTTATGACTGTATTTTTCGGCGTGCTGTCAACGTTTATCGAGCTTTCTTTTATGGGAGCGTGGCAAACTGGCAACTTCTGGTTGTCATACAAATATCGTTATATCTCTGGCGCGCCGTTTTTCTTGACGCACATTGCGTGCAATACAATCGCGTTGCCTTGCCTTGTCTTTCCGTTGGCAAAGCTTATCTCGAAAATAAACCGCGCCAACGCGACGGCAAAAATTACCAAAGAATAACAAACGCGCGCTCAATGGCAAAATAATTTAAAACATTACTGCAATGTTGACGGCAAAAATTATCAGAAAACAACAATCGTTATCCGCAAAAAACGCGCGCTCCTTTGATTGAGAGTACGCGTTTTTTCT
>JAVXBP010000122.1:0-1407 GCA_036659935.1 Clostridia bacterium | reverse complement strand
TTCTCATTCTTCATCTCGTTTTCGCGCCCAAATGTTTTATAAAATTACGAATATTATTAATACAAAATGGAGTTCCGTAACGGAACTCCATTTTGTTGCATTTTAGTTGGCATATTTAAAAGATATTTTTGTGTTGTATTTTGTGTTGCATTTTATTTTGAATTATATTTAATATTTTTTGCCCGAATATTGTCATATTTTAACAAATTCTTGCCTACAAAAAACATAAAAAAATTACATACTAAATATATAATTATAAGATAAAAATAATCAAATTTTTGTTCCGTCGAAGTTTTCCAAGCCTAGCAAAAAGTCGGAAGAAACATCAAAAAAAACCGCAATATTTTTGATATTTTCGGCTGTGGGGTCACTTTTGTTGCATTCCCACTTCAAAATCGCCGTGTCACTCACATTTAAAATTTTCGCCAAACTCATCAGCGACAGCGACTTTTCCTTTCTCAAAAATTTAATTCGCTCTGCAAATACTTCCATAATAAACTCCTTAATTACAATTATACTAACTTTTGTTTGTAATTAGCTTTACACTAACTATTGTTTGTGTTATTATTTATATAATATAACATTTGAGCAGTATAAAATTGGGAAAACGAATTTGTTTTGCAAGAATTACAAAAAGAAAAAATTGTCAGAAAAACAGAGGAATTTATGAGAAAATTAAAAAATATTACAGCAGCGCTAGTAGTTGTTTTCTGTTTTTGCGCGTTGTTTGTAGCGTGCGCAGCCAGAGACGAAGGAATAGACAGAGGGAAAAATTACGCGATTGTTTTCGAAAGCAATGGTGGAAGTTCCGTTGCGTCAATAAGTTTTGCAGACTTAAGCGGAGTGTCAGCAATTGAGCCAGAGAAAGACGGTTATATTTTTGCGGGGTGGTTCGTTGATAACGAAACTTTCAAAACGGAATTAACATTGTCTTATATCAAAGCCAACCTAGTCCAAAAGGAATTAAAAGCGTATGCAAAGTGGGTCACTATTGACGAGTGTTTTGCATTTGCGTTCACAGACAATACACAATCGACTTACAAGATAAGTCGCAAAGAAAACGCGACAGTGCCGTCAAAGTTGGTTTTACCAAGCGAATATAACGGAAAATCAGTAGTAGAAATCGGAGAAATGGCATTCTATAATTGCAACACTTTGACGAGCGTAACAATTCCTACAAGTGTCATAAGTATTGGCTTTTTAGCATTTTATGGTTGCGACAAAATGACAAACATAGCAGTAGAAAATGGCAATTCGAATTATCAAAGCATAGACGGCAATTTGTACAGCAAAGATTGCAAAACATTAATACAGTACGCAATTGGCAAAACTGCGGCGGAGTTTACAATTCCAACAAATGTAACAAACATTGGAAATGATGCCTTTTACAATTGTAAGCGTTTGACA
>JAVXBP010000121.1:0-1437 GCA_036659935.1 Clostridia bacterium | reverse complement strand
AATACTTATGATACTAAAAATTATTATATACAATACAAGGAGATCTATCTATGAAAAAACGATGCAAAAAAGCTTAAGCCTATTAAGCATATCACTAATAAGCGTGCTGCTTATCCTTTCAATTTGTCTAAGTCAAATTGGTACTGTTGTAAATGCAGAAGAAAAAAAGTATTCTATCTTGCGATTGTCCTATGTTTTCCATTTTATTTATTATACTATTATTGCTTTGTATATATCTTTTAATAGTTTTTCTTTTCATATTATCCAATTTTGTCCAAAAAGATAAATATATCACAAATGTTTTGTTGTTTTTGTCTTGCGAGATTGACTTTCGAGCATACAAAAAGCGTCCTTGTTCGGGGCGCTTTTTCGGCTTTCTCGTTCTTATTTTTTGTAATATCTTTGATTTTTGCTTGTCGGCTTGTCGGGGAATTCCAACGCCACAACTCCCGCTTCAATCGCGGGGGACATATAATTTTTTCTAAAAGTTTCTTTGCTTTTTATGCCGAGCTTTTCCATAATTTCGTTGGCTGTCATCGGTGTGTCGGTCAACGCTTCCAACAGCTTTTGGACATAAATGCTGATGTGCGCGATATGATTTCGCGTGTCGCCCGCGATTGTTTGCACCGCGTCAAGTATCGCCGAAAGCATAAAAATTATGAACGCGTTGCAGTTGCCACTGCTTGTCGACATCGCTATCGCATTGTAATATTCCTGTTGACGCGCAAGGACGACAGTTTCGATTGGTATCCACGCAAATATCGGCTTCCAGTGGGCGAGAATTACAGTTTGCCACAGTCTGCCCATTCTGCCGTTTCCGTCGCGAAAAGGGTGAATAAATTCGAACTCATAATGGAAAATGCACGACTTGATGATATCGTGAGTTTTGCTCGTTTGCAACCAGTCGAACAAATTCGCCATGAGCTCTTTCAACATTTGCGCGGGCGGGGCAATGTGCAAAAGCTTGCCACTGTCGGCAAAAACTCCTTCCGCCGTCGTGCGCAACCGTCCGCTTTCTGCGACCAGTCCGTTTGTCATAATTCCGTGTATTCTCAACAAGTCTTGCAGGTTGAAAGGGTCGGCTTTTTCGGCTTCTTTGTACGCTGCGAACGCGTTTTCTACCGCTTTTATTTCGTCGGGCGGACCGAGCACTTTTTTGCCGTCAAGAATTGCGCCGACTTCGCTCAAACTCAAGCTGTTGTTCTCAATAACAAGCGACGAGTGAATTGACTTTATTCGGCTAACCTTTCTCAAGCGCGGCAACTTTTCCAAGTCATTTACGCTGCTTATTTTTCCGAGTTGCTCGGCAATCTCCGAGACCAAACCTAGCATTTCGTCAGTTGTCGTATAGGGTGGCATATATTCCATAGAAAACTCCTTTCTTTTCTTCTATTGTACACCAAAAAATGAAAATAATCAACTATCTTGCTTACTATC
>JAVXBP010000120.1:0-1452 GCA_036659935.1 Clostridia bacterium | reverse complement strand
GCAGTATCAACAAGCTGTCCACAAAGCCCACGATTGGGAAAATGAGACCGCTCAACATTATTGGACTGAAAGTTTTTGCGACAGAAAAAAGTGGATAATTGAACTTTGGCGACTTTTCTTTCGACTTGGCGCGAGAGAGAAAAAACCAAATCGCGACCACCACAAGGCTGACAAATTCCGCCGCCGCAAGCCCTGCCAACGCTCCCACCACGCCATAAATAATTCCGCGCGAGACGAGCGCCTTTGCAAGCGACAAGCCGACGGCGAGCTTGACAATTTGTTCCAACATTTGAGTGATTGAGTTGGGGAGCATATTGCTCACGCCAAAAAACCACCCCTTGCAAACGTTGGAAAGCGCCACAAAAAGAATGGTCGGCACGATTGCGTAATAGCACCACACAAGCGAAGAATTTTTCTGGGCGAGCGACAGCGGAGTCGCAAGCGCAAGCACGACCGCCACGCAAACCACGCTTGTAAGCAGTGTGAAAAGCAGCGCCCCCTTGAGCGCTCCATTGACTTTTTCGACTTCGCCTTTCGCGTTGTGATATGCCACAAGGCGCGAGAGCCCGATTGGAATGTAACTTGTTGACAGCGCGAGAACAAGCGCAAAAAGCGGAAAGACAAGTTGATAAACTCCTATGCCTTCCGCGCCAAGAATGTTGGTCAAAGGAATGCGATAAACCGCCCCAATAACTTTCGCTATGAGACCGCTTATCGCGAGCATAAGCACGCCACTTTTTGCAATTTTGTTCTTGCTTTCTGTCATTATTCAAAAAATTCCACAAGGAATTTTACTATCAAATCACACATAAGGATATCTTTTTCTGCGAGCGACTTTCCAAAAATTATCATTCCGCCGAACAAATCGCCGTGGTTGAGCACGGGCGAGATATATTGAGACGTTGGCGCAGGCAAACCAGCGACAATCTCGATTGCGTTGTTGATAAGATATTGTGGCTTGCGAAAGTCGAGCGTCTTGAAAAGTTTTGGCGTGATAGCCTTGCCGACCAACTCGTCGCCAAGATTGTAGGCGCAAATTATCTCTTGCCGACTGCAGAAAGCCACCGCTTTGCCAGTTGACGAAGCGAGACATTTGCACAATTTGTCCACGACAATTTCTTCGCCATTGAGTTCGTTGAACTTTTTGAGCGTGAGAGTTTTGTCGTTTGCAAAAATTTCTATTTGGTCGCCTTCTTTGAGCTTTATGACTTTGCGCAATTCCTTTGGAATTACAATTCGACCAAGGTCGTCAATTCGGCGGACAATTCCTATTTCTTTCATTTTTTACCTCCGCGAATAGTATGAGCAAGAGTTTGTTTTCAATGCAGAAAAAGCTAGAAACTCAATACCTATTGACCAAAATGCACTGGCGAAGAAAATTTGCGCTCCACAAAAACGGATAAAAGGCAAGACAAAAAAGAATATCGTTGTGGGAAAAATATAGTTGTTTTG
>JAVXBP010000119.1:0-1529 GCA_036659935.1 Clostridia bacterium | reverse complement strand
CGTAAATGACAGTCACGAAAGCCAAGGGCTTTCACGTTGCGTCAGCGACGAAAATACGGCAAAGCCGAATTTGTGACTAATGTCATTATAACATACTAAAAAAGATAAGTAAATAATTTTGCCGAATTTCTTTGCACAAAAGCGGTCAAAAAACATAAAGTGTGTAAAAAATGTTTAAACTGCCAAAAAGGTGTATATTTATGCAATGTTTTGCAAGTTCTTAATACTTTCTTAATTATAATGCAAAAAAATATTACATATTGTTGCATTATCCGATTGAATGTTATATAATTGAACTATTATTGTACGCGAGGTATTCTCAATGTTAAGTATTGAACAGCTGAAAACAAAGATTAATGAACTTGTCGCATACGCAATCGACAAGCTTTCGCTAAAACCAGAAGATGAATATTATACTCTCAACAATTTGTTAGATTTTTTTCATTGCGACGCGCCTGCCGCGCCTATTGGCGAATATGGCGACTTCCAAACCACAATTGTTGACCCAATCATAGAATATGCAATCGCCAAAAATATGACCGACGACGACCACAAGCTTTTGTTTGAGACAAAATTGCTAGGAATGGTTACGCCGCCGCCGTCGCTTGTTATCGAACAATTCGACAACATTGCCACCAACAAAAGCGTAGAAAAGGCGACTGATTGGCTTTTCGACTTGTCGAAAAACTCGAACTATGTCAGAATGCCCGATATAAACAAAAATATAAAGTGGGAACACAAAGGCGCGTTTGGCAAAATTGGCATAACAATCAATCTTTCCAAGCCAGAAAAAGACCCAAAACAAATTGCGCTTGCAAAATTACAGCCAAAAAGCGGTTATCCTGCTTGTATGCTTTGCCCGACCAACGTTGGCTTTGCTGGCAGTCTCAATCACCCCGCTCGCCAAACATTGAGAATAATTCCAATCGAGTTGAACAAAGAAATTTGGTATCTCCAATTTTCTCCTTATCAATATTATGACCAGCACGTCATCGCGCTTGCGGAAGAACACCGTCCGATGATGGTTACGCCTGACGCATTTGCGAGATTGCTCGACTTTGTCGACTTGTTTCCGCATTATTTTATCGGTTCGAACGCTGCCCTGCCAATCGTGGGCGGTTCAATTCTCACGCACGACCACTATCAAGGCGGAAGCAAAGTTTTGCCTATGTTCAAGGTTGGCGCAAGAAAGCATTATTCGACAAAACAATTCCCTATGGTTGACATTTGCATAGCCGACTGGTATAACAGCGTCGTGAGAGTGTCTGGCAAAAAACGCAACGAAGTATACACTGTCGCTTGCAACGTTCTCAAGGCTTGGTTCAATTGGAGCGACGAAAGCGTGGGCGTACTTTCCAAAACGACCGAACAACACAACGCGATTACGCCAATTGTAAGATTGGACAAAGGCGAATATATCTTTGATTTGATTCTCAGAAACAACCGCACCGACGAAGCTCATCCTTTTGGAATTTTCCATCCGGAAGAAAGATTGCACAATATCAAAAAGGAAGGAATTGGCATCATCG
>JAVXBP010000118.1:0-1601 GCA_036659935.1 Clostridia bacterium | reverse complement strand
TGTAAGCTGATTTCTTACCGTCTTTTGTGCCAACGATAAACACGTCGCCTTTCGACAATTGAACGCCGTTTGTTTGCAAGATCAAAGTTCCGCCAATTTCTACTTTATTTTCGTCTAGCGTAACGCCAAGAACATCAACGATAGAATTTTGTGGGAACTCCAAAACGCCGTCTTTCTCGTAAATTTGTTGAACTTTGCTCGAGTTTACGGTAAATTTGATGCCGACAGCATTTGCGTAATCTTTGAAAGTTACGCCTTCGCCAACATTAATTTGGTATGTACCGTTCATTTCCCAACCACCAGCTGATGGATAAATTTTGAATGCTGGAGCGTTTGGAGCAACTCTTTTGACAACAACTTCAATTTGACTGTTGTCGCCAAGCTTTGTAGCAGTAACTCTGCCTTGGACATCGGTCTCAGATAAAGATGAGTTGAGCTCAAAAGTTCTAAACACATCTATCTTGGCCTTGTCAGAAAGAGTAACAACCTTTGCTGCTGAACCACCACCGCCAATTTGAATGTCGTCGCCGCCACCGCCAGGATTGGTTGCGCCACCACCACCGTCGGTAGAGCCACCAGGTGTGTTTGGCTTCAATCCGCCTTTTACAGCGTCAGTACAGCCGACCGCAAGACCGCATATTGTTGCGATAATGAGAATCAAAGCCATAAATAAGACAATTCTGCTTTTCTTCATAAATGAATACCCCCTATAAGACTCATAACTTTGTTTGGATAAAAAACTTGCCCATATATCAAGTTAATATTATAATACTACCGCTGGAAAATAATGTCAACACATTTCATAATAAATTTACTATTTTTTAAGTTTGTTTTTCATTCTACTGCCATTTTATGCCGTTTTTGGAACTTTTATTAAAGGAATTCATTTTGCTTTTAGAATTTTCACTATTTTGCCCTATTTTTTATAACCGTGTTTGTTACAAAAATTCATAATTAATTCGCTCAATTCATTTTGCTCATTTCCCCACTCTTAAAACCCTTCCAAAATATCGCTTTGTCTTAAAATAACCTTAATTTCTCGCCACTTTTTCCCAGCTATTTTGCTTTGAATATACTTTAAAAAAATATCTACCAGAACAATGTTCCAATAGATATATATTATTAATCATTCTAAATTAAAAAGTTAAATAAAGACTTTGAGCGCGAAAATGAGATGAAGAATGAGAAAAGCCGACCTTTTCGGAACAGCGCCAACTTTACAAAATTTTTTCACTATCCGTCAGAATATCTCAACACTAACAATAGATAAATATATAATGTCACTTGAATGAGCGGATAGTGTCAATCTTCCGCTAACGTCCCTGACAAAACTGATACGAAGTGAAGTTTTCGATTGGTCGGTAAATGCGCTCGCCAAATATTGTTAAGACTTTGAGCGCGTTGGCGAGATGCTAGGCAAGGAGCATAGTGTCTGAGACCTAGGACGCGTATACAAATATACGCTAACGACGGGCGAACGATACGGCGACAAAGCCTAGCGCTCGCAAATGCGTTTAACGAGGCATTGCTGTAATACCAGTGCGGCATACCCTCTCAATTCTATACTTTCCATCAGCGTTCTCAACAAGAGCGCGCGAAAA
>JAVXBP010000117.1:0-1601 GCA_036659935.1 Clostridia bacterium | reverse complement strand
AAAATTAGTAAAATTATTGACAGAAATTGGTAGAAAAGCTGGCGAAAACTAGTAAAATTATTGACAAAAATTGGTAGAAAAACTGGCGAAAACTAGTAAAATTATTGACAAAAATTTGTAGAAAAACTGGCGAAAATTAGTAAAAAAAATTAACGAAAAGAAGAAAAAATATATAAAAAGCGCGGTTATCGGGCGCTTAAAACATCAAGATTAATGAACATTCGAATCAAAAAAGTGATTGATTGTGACAAATTGTGTTGGGACGGGAGAGCTTTATGGCAAGAAGTATTAAATGTGTAAATCGTAGTTTGTTGGCGCGCGGAGATATTAACAAACAAAAGACAGTTGCTTTTTTGGAAGAATTGGGGTGCAATCTTGAGGACGTGGAAGATGACGAAGTCGAAGAATTGGTGGCTGAGAAAATAAAGAGCGCCAACGAAGCGCTTCGTGGTCTTATTTTTTATTATACGGAAAAAAGAAGGGGCGTTCTCGATATGCCCGATATAGAATTGTCGCAAACTATTTTTGCGAAATATTGCAACAAACTCAAAATGCTCGACAAAAGTGTCGCGTCAGCAAAGGCTACGAGTGACGACTTTGAGGAATTTTGTACAAAAATCGCGGAATTTGAACAAGAAAGAAAAGACAGCGAAAATCAAAATTCCGAAGCAAATTTGTTGGAAAATGGCGAAAAAATCGACGAAAAAGACGGAAAAAGCGACGGGAAAATCGCGCGAAAAAGCAGACGAATGTTGGAAAAAGAAAGAAAAGCGCAGGAGGCAATTTGCGAGGTCGAAAGGCGCGTTGTGGAAGAAAAAGATAAGGAATTCCTTGAGAAAAGAATCGACGAGCTCAACAGTTCTATTATGGAATGTGACAAAGTTTTCGCCGCAAATCCAAGAATGACCGACGCTTTTACGCTCAATGACGACTTTTGCAATTTGACCCCGCGAGCGTATATTTTGAACAACGCTGCGATAAAATGCAGAGAGTGGAAAAGTTTGTATTTGATAGCGATTAAGTTGTTTTTTGATTGTTTTAAGGACGAATTTAGAGATATTTTGCTCTCAGAAGAGATGAACAAAGAGAAAAAAATCAACTTTGCAGAAACAAAAAACAAGATGCAGCGCCCGTATTTCTATAAGGACGCAAATTTGTTTGTAGAGACAAACTATTCGCCAAACGAAATCAGAAATAGAATTATCAAAATGGCAAACAACTTGTATATCGACGAAAATTTGATAAGAATTAAGGCGTGCAAAGAAGAAAAAATAGACTGGGAAAGCCTGCAAAACGATATCAATCGCAATGGCGGCGCGGACGCCGAGCGCGAAGAAGAACCAATGCAAAAACTTGTTTAAAGCGCGAAGTAAGATGTTGAATAATAAAATTTTGTTGCTAAAATTGTTCAAAAAAACGCTTAAAATTAATATATTTCATTTTACTATGCTATATCAAATATTTGACGCTTAAAATTATCGAATAGTCAATTTTTTATTACCAAACGTGTTCAAATTCGCAGAAAATCATAGATAATTTCACTTTTTCTTTATAAAAGTGCGAAAAAGTAGTAAAAAATGTTCAAAAAAATTGCTCGAAAT
>JAVXBP010000116.1:0-1814 GCA_036659935.1 Clostridia bacterium | reverse complement strand
CGTTCGCTTCAACTTCAGTATTCAAAATTGTTCCATTGTTTCCACCACAAATTACGCCAAGTCCAATAGACGTATCGTCAGATGAAATAACCTTCGATGCCGAATTTATCGCTTTCAAGTTAGCTATTGTTGCGCCATTTTCCACAAGCGCGACCAACAAACCAGCAGCGTACATATTTGCATCATCATATCTAATCGTAGAGCCAGCGTCTACATGATTATAACTTGTTGACCAACTATACTCTCCATTGAAAGTTATTGTTTGACCATTTCCGTCCAAAGTATAATTCGCTTTCAAATTATGTGGCGAAGTTACATTGCCCCAATTGACAGAAAATGATGTCGTCAAATAGCCATTCGGGTTTGTTCCGCCAAGGAACTCCGCCAATGATACTTGATCATTAATTTGCGCCCAACTGTTGTCGTGCGCATAGGCGACTTTTTGGACGTTTACTTGCGCGATATTGTCTCCATTTTGCGAGCCCCCACGACTTGCAAAACTACAACCTAGCCCGATTGCGCAACAGCAAACCGCTATCACACAAACAAGAGCTATCGCAAAATTTCTTTGCTTTGTTGTTCTCATTGTTTCTCTCCTCCCATTGCAAAAATAGCTAAAATACTACTTGTACAATCTATCAAATTATAGTCCTTTTTTTGCCCCTTGTCAATTTGTTGAGAGAGCCTGCGTTTTGCATTGTTTAATACCGTTTTTACAATTTATAACTGTTATCATTGAGTTTTCTATTTTTTGCCTACACTTTTACTGCGCCGTTTTAACTGTATTCATTTTGATAAGCAAATGTTCTTGCTTGTGGAAAAAATAACAATGTCGTCTTTTTTTTAGAAAAACAACATTGTTATTTGTTTTTAGGCATTTTTAGGCACTTTTTAAGCTTACTTTATGCGCTGTTTTATGAAATTTCGCGGTTTTGGGCTTTTTTTAAGGTTTTAATAAGTTTAACCACTTTTCGCAACTTCACTTTATATCGCTGTCGCAAGTGATTTGCGCCCTTTCAACCGCGACTTTTTCTTGTTTTTCGACTGTGATTTTCTCTTGTTTTTCGACAAACGTGTCTACTATCTTTTTGTCGATTTTGGACACTTTGTCATTGATTTTTTCAACGCCTTTTTCGACTTCTTTTTTGTCGGTTTTCAACATTTTTTCAACTGCTTTTTTGTCGATTTTTTCGTCGAATTCCATTTCGTTTTTTGCGATTTTTTGACTTTCGTTTGATTGGCTTTCGTTGCTTTTTTCGCAACTTTTCACATTGCCGTCAATCTCTTTCGTTATCCTTTTCGATTGATTTTCACACTCGCGCGTTTGCTTTTTTTGCGTTTTTGTCGCGCCGTTTTGCTTTCTTTGCAAGGCTTTTTGCTCGATATTTTGCCTTGTTTCGGTTGCTTTTTTCTCAATATTTTCGACGGCGCACTTACTTTTTTTGTAGAAAAATGTTTCGTTTTTGTTGATATTTGCAAGGTCAACTTCAAAGCCATTGCCCAAGACTTCCCTTGTGTCGAATGCAAACGCAAACGCTTGTGGGTCGACTTCTTTGAGCACTTTGCGGAAAAGCGTTATTTGATATTTTTTGACCACGCACAACAAAATGTTGTTTGGCGCGTCAGAATAACCGCCACGGCTTTCCAAAATTGTTACACTTCTGTGCAAGTCGGTCATCACTCTTGCCCTGATTTCTTCTGCTTTGTTGGTCACGACTTCGAATTTCACCGCGGAATTTACGCCGTTGAGACACACTTCCATTGACTTGGACGTAAGGAAAATTTCCAACAACGAATAGAGAATTATGCTGAGC
>JAVXBP010000115.1:0-1910 GCA_036659935.1 Clostridia bacterium | reverse complement strand
CGTCTTTGACATAGAGTGTGTCGCGCATTCCGCAAGGAAGTTGGTCAACAAAACAAAACATACACTTGTTTTGACAGCGGATAGGCTCAAGGTCAACGCTTTCGTCCAGCGACAAACCGAGCGTCTCATTCTCATATTTTTCGATATCCATATCGACAATATCGCCCTGCTTGGCGCGCATATTCATCACAAAATTTTCTTGCCCGTCATAATAAAGATAGTCAAGAATATCCACGATTGGTTGCCCGTCAAAACCGAGCAATTCGTCCCCGACTTCTATTCCAAGTTCTTCCGCTACGCTGTTTTTTTCTATCGCGACAACCTTTGCCATACGACTCCTTTTCTTTTGCGCAAAATGCTAATTTTTTTTGCTTCTTTCAGCCTTGATGTTGCTATATTATCAATATTTTGTTGTAAATATTATTGATATTTATCTTTTGCTTTTATCATTTGAATAGCATTGATATTTTGATATTTTTTGCATTTTTTTGTTTTACAAAATTTTATATTTTATCTTTTCAACCGTTCAAGATTAAAGTTTTGTTATTGTTTCGATAACGATTGGCGTGTATGGCACATCGTCGAAATAGCTTACGCTCACCGTCTTGACCTTGGAAATATCGTCCGCAACTTTGAGACTTTCTTCGTCGCTCAACTGTCCAAACGCCGCATATTCGCCGTCAAGGAATTTTGTATCAGCCACGCAAATAAAAAATTGTGAGCTTGCGCTGTCTTTGACTTGCGTTCTTGCCATTGAAAGAGTGCCTTTCTTGTGTTCAATCGGGTTAGCCACGCCGTTGGAGCGGAATTCCCCTTTGATTGATTTTGCGTCTTTTTGGTTGAGACTGACGTCCATTCCGCCACCTTGAATCATAAAGTTTGGTATAACTCTATGGAAGATTAAGCCTGCAAAAAAGTTCTTTTCAATAAGGTTTGCAAAGTTCGCAACCGTGATAGGCGCATTTTTTTCGTCGAGAGTTGCATTCATAACTCTGCCGTCGTTAAGTTTTATTTGAATTTTCATATATATCTCCTACAATTCGTAATCTACGCTGTGTGACTCGTCAACCACGCTCTTGACATACGCCATAATCGGCAAGTGAACGGGGTGTTGAGAGTAAGTTTGCATATCTTCTTTTGTGTCAAATTTGCATTGCAAAACCACGTCATAACTTCTTGGCGACGCCAAAAAGTCAACGCCAGCTTTGATATCTTTCAAGACGTCAATTTTGCCCTTCATTGACAAAAATTTCTCTTGCAAAATTTGCGCGTTTTCTTTTGTTCTGTCTTTCAATTTGTACATTACAATATGCTCAATCATTTTATTTTACTTCCTTTTTGATTTTTTCCCTTTCTTTTCTATCTCTTGAGTGGCGACATTTTGTGGTTGTTCGACCTTTGTGATATCAGGAACATTCTCACGCGTTTCCCCGTCGCTTTTGGCTTTTGTATGATTGTCAGCCAGCCCTTTGTCGTCATTTTTTTCTTCCGCGTTTTTTTCTTGTTCGCTCTCTTGCTTTGTTTTCACTTTGCTCGAATCGTCAAGCCTTTTCGCCTTTTTGTCATTGTTTTCTATTCTTGTATATTCAATAGTTTCCGCAAGGAATTTCGATAGAACTTGCGCGCTATCTCTTGGGACGTTTGCGATTTTTTCTTTTGTTTCGCTATAGAAAAACGCGTTGTCCAGCAAGTTGGATATTGAACTTATCAACTCGTCCTCCGTGCCCCCTCTGAGCGAAAGCCCGTTGGTTGTGAGAAAAGCGTAGTTTTCTTTTTCTATCTTGTTTTCTATAATAAAATGAGCTTTTTGGTTTATTGCATGCACTCCGGCATCTGTTCTTCCAGATGCACTTATTAATACTTTTTTATTAGAATTAATTTTTGTTAAAGCATTTTCTATTTTTTCTTGA
>JAVXBP010000114.1:0-1972 GCA_036659935.1 Clostridia bacterium | reverse complement strand
AGTAGCAAGTAGCAAGTAGCAAGTAGCAAGTAGCAAGTAGCAAGTAGCAAGTAGGTAAGTAGCAAGTAGGTAAGTAGCAAGTAGGTAAGTAGCAAGTAGGTAAGTAGCAAGTAGGTAAGAAACAACTACTCTATCAACTCAACAAATATTAATAGGCAGAAAAAGTCCCGCTCAAATTGATTGAGCGGGACTTTGATTTGTTAAATGTTTTGCTATCAACGCTATCTTTGCGCGCTTATAAAAGCGCCAACGGTGTCGCGATACGCGTTTATTCCACTTCTGCGATAATAGTTGTGTCCTCGATATAGTTTGCGGAGAAAGCGAAGTTTGCGACTGACTTTGATGCGTTTTCTGCGCTGTCAAGAGTCTTGTAAGTTTCGCCTACGCCAAAGAGTTTGCCGTCAGGAGTAAGGAGTTTGAATTTGAAATTGCCAGCTTTGTCTTGGTCGAACACAAATGAACCTAGGCTGATTGATTTGCGGAAAGTCTCAATTTGTCTTGCGCGTGGGCGAATTTTGTATCCTTCGCTCTCGAACAGCAATTGTCCATTGTTTGCTTTCAACAAAAATTGGAAAGGTCTTACTGGGTTTTTCGGGTCTTGTATGATCACGAATTTGCCCTTTGTTGGCTCAATTGCTTCGTCATTCAATTTGATAATCGTCAATTTTTCTTCGAAACCTTTCGCCGTTGTAGTTGTCTTTGTTGTTGCAGGCACTGGCAAAGCCGCTTCAGTTTTGTTTGGAGCAGGGGCTTCTGCCGACGCAGCAAGTTTTGCTTTTGCATCTTCCGCCTTCATTTTTGTAGTAGGGCGTGGAGTAGGAGCTTTGGTGATATACTTCTTTGCAGGTGTTGCCTTTTTTGCAACAACATTGCTTGATGTCTCTGCAACAACAGGCGCTGCGACTGGAGCAGGCGCGGTGTTGTCAACGGCAAGTTCTTGCGCGATAACGATTGATTCGCTTGCGATCGCGACAGCAGCTTGCTCAGCTTGAGCTTTCTCAGCAGCTTCTTTTTCCGCCTGCGCTTTCTCGGCTTGCGCTTGTTCTTCTGCAACTTTTTCGGCCTGAACTTTTTCTGCTAAAGCCTTTTCTGCAGCTTCTTTTTCTGCAGCTTCTTTTTCTGCTTGAGCTTTTTCGGCTTGCGCTTGTTCTTCGGCAACTTTCTCAGCTTGAGCTTTCTCTTCGGCAACTTTGTCGGCAGCTTCTTTCTCAGCTTTTGCTTTGTCAGCAGCTTCTTTTTCCGCTTGAGCTTTCTCTGCCAAAGCTTTTTCCGCAGCGTCTTTCTCAGCTTGTGCCTTGTCCGCAGCTTCTTTGTCAAGTTGCGCTTGGTTGATTACTTCTTCTGGCTTGTTTGATTTTGATTGTTTTTTGTCAAGTTTGGCTTGCTTTTCCGCTTCTTTTGCATCAATAACTGCTTGTTTGTCAGCAGCTTTCTTGTCAATTGCAGCTTGTTTCTCGTCAATCACCGCTTGCTTTGCAGCAGCTTTTGCATCGATAACGGCTTGTTTGTCGGCAGCTTTCTTGTCAATTTTAGCTTGTTTCGCATCAATAACTGCTTGCTTTGCAGCAGCTTTTGCGTCAATCTTTGCTTGTTTTTTGCTTACGGCTTTCTTTTCTTGTGGTTCGTCAGCGATGACCTGCTCGGCAACAACTTGCTCGGTGGCAACTTCTTGCGCGACTGCGTTTTCTGCAACTTCCGCTGCAACTTCCGCTTTGTTGTCATCAATTGCGACCGCCGCTACTTGTTTTTTCTTGCCATTCTTTTTGTCAAGTTTGGCTTGTTTTTTTGCAAGTTTCTTTGCGAGTTTCTTTGCTTTTTTCTTTTTTGTATTGCAGCAAAGCGAGATAATAATAACTAGCAATAAAAATACCGCCGCTCCTGCGCAAATTATTTGCCACATTGGAAAAATTAAGTCCGCTGTGATTGTAACGCTTTGTAACATAAAGTCTTTTATTGTAACCAATAATGCTTC
>JAVXBP010000113.1:0-2112 GCA_036659935.1 Clostridia bacterium | reverse complement strand
CCGACTGAAGATAAGTAGGCTAGAAAAAAAGTAGGCTAGAAAAAAGCGATAAAACTAATAAAAAAAAGTAAAATTTGATAAAGATAGAGACTGCTTGGCGATAGGGGCAATACCAGCCAACGCGCGTTTGCGCCATCAACTTATATGGAGAAAAATGAGAAACTTAACTTTATTGACTGACTTGTACCAACTCACGATGATGTATGGTTACAGCAAAAACAACCAAATGGACAAACAAGCGGTATTCGACGTGTTTTACCGCGGTGTTGGCAACAATTATGCCGTAGCTTGTGGCTTGGAACAAGTGATTGAGTATGTCCAAAACTTGCATTTTGAACAAGACGACATAGAATATTTGCGCGGCTTGAACCTTTTTGACGAGGACTTTTTGACTTTGCTCAAAAACTTCAAGTTTACGGGCGATCTATATTCTGTCCCAGAAGGCACGATTGTTTTTCCACAAGAACCAATTCTTACGGTAAAAGCAAGATTATTCGAGGCGCAACTGATAGAAACTGCAATTCTTTGCATTATCAATCACCAAACTTTGATTGCGACCAAGACTGCGAAAATTGTTTATGAGGCGCACGGTGGCGCAATCGCCGAGTTCGGTCTCAGACGGGCGCAAGGCCCTGACGCGGGCATTTATGGCGCAAGGGCTGCGATGATCGCAGGGTGCAAGTCAACGTCCAACGTGCTTGCTGGCAAAATGTTCAACGTTCCAATCTCTGGCACGCACGCCCACAGCTGGGTGATGAGTTTTCCAAGCGAGATTGAGGCTTTCCGCGCTTATGCGGCGATGTATCCTGACGCTTGCTTGTTGCTTGTTGACACATATGACACAGTCGCGAGTGGCGTTCCAAACGCGATAAAAGTTTTCAATGAGCTCAAAGAAAAGGGGCACAGCCCAGTCGGAATCAGACTTGACAGCGGTGACCTTGCATACTTGAGCCGCAAAGCGAGAGAAATGCTCGACGCGGCGGGCTTTGCTGACGCCAAAATTTTTGCAAGCGGAGACATTGACGAGAACGTTTTGCAATCGCTTTTTGCTCAAGGCGCGTGCATTGATTGTTGGGGCATTGGCACAAAATTAATCACAAGCGCAGATTGTCCAAGCCTTGGCGGTGTCTACAAAATGTCCGCTATGGAAGAAAACGGCGCGCTTGTTCCAAAACTTAAGATGAGCGACACGCCTGCGAAAATTACAAACCCAGGCTTCAAAAACATAATAAGATTGTATGACAAAGTCTCTGGCAAGGCGATTGCTGACTTGATATGCTTGCGCAGTGACAACTTTGTCGGCGCTGAAGAAATAGAAATTTTCCACCCAGACTTCAGTTGGAAAAGGAAAAAGGTCACAAACTTCTATTACAAAGAACTTATGCGCGACATTATTATCGACGGAAAGGTTGTCTACACCTGCCCAAATGTCCAAGAAATTGCATTGTATCACAAAGAAAATTGCAACGAATTTTGGAATGAATATCGTCGCAATCTCAATCCGCATATCTACAAGGTCGACTTGTCGAAAAGTCTTTTTGAGCTCAAACAAAGCTTGTTGAAAGAATATTCGTCAAACAACTGAGCAAAATAGAGTAACTTTGCTTGTAGAAACGGCGAGAAAAGAAAGTTTTTTAAATAATATTTGGAAAATATTCGAGCCAATTTGTTAGCAAAATCAAAATCAACAAAAATTTGCAAAAGCAGACAAAATTCGAGATTATGCAACTTTACATAGTCTCTTTTTTGTACTAAAATTCTATTTGCAGGGATGCAATGGAGGACAGAAAAATGCAATTTGCAATCGAAAAAAAAGGTTACAACAAAAAACAAGTGGAAGAATTTGTCACGAGAAATTCCAATCAATATGAGAAAACAATGTTGGAACAACGCGAACTTATCGAAGAATTGCGCTTCAACAACAAGGAATTGACAAGACAGTTGAGCGAATTTTCCGCAAAACAAAACAATATCAATCTTGCGCTGACAAATGCGATTGACAAGTCAAAACAAATCGAATACGCGTCGAAAATAAGATATTGCCTAGAAGGAGAAAGGCTCAAGCTTTTCGACGTAAATTGGACAAATTATTGCAAAAATTATATTGCTGAG
>JAVXBP010000112.1:0-2240 GCA_036659935.1 Clostridia bacterium | reverse complement strand
CGAAAATGAGCGAATAATATCGTCAAGCCGACTTTTTGTCGCAGGCACATAGGGGGACTATGTTGGCGCTGCTCCGAAAAGGTCGGCTTTTCTCATTCTTCATCTCATTTTCGAGCTTATTTGCAAGCAATAACAGAGAGATTGCATTTGAAAAAGGTTATTGACATTGCGTCGCGGTTGTAGTAAAATTGATATCAGAAAGTCGCTCAAAGTTGCTCATAAAGAATTCAACAAAAAGTTGAAAAGTGAGAGAAAATGGAAAAGAAAAAAATACTTTTTATTGGTGACAGTCTCACCGACTATTGCAGTTATATCTCAATATTGGAGACGTATTTTTCCGCGCACCCGTCAGAGGGCAATTACGAATTTGTCAACGTCGGCGTCGGTTGGGAGACCGCCTCTGGCTTGTCCGAGCCGCCAAGTCCCTTTCCGCGACCTTGCGTTTGCGCAAGAATTGACAAGATTCTCGCGCGCGTTCAACCCGATTGGGCTGTCGTACTCTATGGCATAAACGACGGAATTTATTATCCGCCGTCACAAGCAATTTTCGACGCTTATCACAATGGAATCACCACAATTGTAGAAAAGTTGCGCGCGTGTGGCTCAAAAGTTGCTCTTATGACGCCACCGCCTTTCGAGGCGCAATCTTACAATGGCGCGCTTTTCCCCGTTGGAGAAAAAGAGTATGGCTTTATGCGACCTTATGTTTTCTACAACGACGTTATGGAAAGTTTTGCCGACTGGATAAGGACTTGCAATCTTGCCGACAAGGTCATCGACACTCGCTCAGCGATAGAAAAATGGCTGTGGGAAAAACGAATAGCCGACCCCTTCTACAAGGCTGGCGACGGCTTGCATTACAACGTCGAAGGCAATTTTGTCATCGCCGAGACAATTCTGCGCGAGTTTTTCTGCGCGACATTGCCACGCAACAACACCGCCGAGATGAAAAAGCTCTACAAGATTATTTCCGCCCGACAACAAGAAAATCACCGCTATATCAAAGAAACTATCGGACACGACAGCATAGAAAAAGACCCCGTTTTGCCACCGCAAAAGCTTGCGGCTGTCAATGCGGTCGCCGACAAAAAGACGAAAGCCATAATAGCCCGCTCCACTCAATGCGAGCATATTTGTGATTACAACGGCTTTGCGCGTTATGACTTTTCTTTCGACGGCAGGGCGGTAATTGTGGTTGAGCCAAAGCGCGAAAGCGCTAGCGGTGGCAAGTCAAATTGCAAAAATTCTGCTTGCGACAAGTCAAGTTGCGACAACTCTATCCGCCCAACACACAAAAAATGGCAGTGGCGAACGGAATTTTTTGGAATTTTCGACGATGTTGACATCGCAATGTTGGACAAGGGCTATTATCTTGTATACTATTCGATATCCGACCTTTACGGCTCGCCAAAAGCGATAAATTTGATGGACAAATTCTACAATTTTATCACGGCGAAGCTCCAACTTGACGAGAAAACGAACCTGATAGGGCACAGCCGAGGCGGTTTGTACGCTATACATTTCGCGGCGAAGTTCCCACAAAGAGTGGGCGCAATGTTCCTTGACGTGCCAGTCGTGGACATTCGCAGTTGGCCTGCCAAAGTCGCTCCGCGCGAGTGGAAAGAGTGCAAGGCATTGTATGGCTTGACGGACGAAACGAGCGATAGGTATGCAATTTTGCTCAAAAAAGCGTTGGAAAATCTCACCGAAAACAAAGTTCCGTTGGTTCTTGTTTCCGCCGACAGCGACAGCGTTGTGCCATTCGAAGAAAACAGTAAAATTCTTGTCGACGCATATCAAAATTCTTGCGCAAAAGAAGTTTTCGAGCATATCGCGCAAAAAGGCGACCACCATTCGCATATATCCAAGGACGTGAAAAAGCAAGTCGAATTCTTGTTGAAAATCGCTCAAAAAGCGTAAAAAAAACGATAAAAAACGAATAATTAAAGTAAATAAGAATAAAAAGTTAAGTATATTAAATAGAAAAGCTCAACCGAATACGCAAAAAAATAACAAAAAAAGGCGAAAATTTGTGAGAAAAAACAAACAAAAGTTGGAAGAAAAAAGCCAAGTCAACGCAAGCCTAGAAAGAAAAGTAAGCGAGCTGTTTTCCGCAAAAATCGAGAAAATTGAAAGCGTGGGAAGTGGCATTTCTGGCAATATTTCCAAGGTGACGATTGACAAGCCACCTTATGTTCTTGCGGTGAAAGTCGCGAAGGACGGCGTTTTGTTGAGAAAAG
>JAVXBP010000111.1:0-2286 GCA_036659935.1 Clostridia bacterium | reverse complement strand
GACGCAGAACAATCTGACGATATGACGATGGTTGCGCTTATGTTGACAGGAGAATATAAAACAATGAAAGTGAAAGCCACTTTGGAACAATTCGATACTCTGTCGGCTTTTTTGACAGAAACACTTTCAAAGGCAAATGTTTCATCGGGAGAAATTGGAAAAATGAATATGGTTCTCGATGAGCTGTTCTCGAACGTAGTCAAATATTCTGGCAGTGAAGAACTCGATTTTGGCGTATCGGCTTATCCAAAACACATCGCAATGAAAATGCAATATGCAGGCGAGCTATATGACATCACAAAGTCGCGACAACCAGACACAACACTTGCCGCAAAAGATAGACCTATTGGCGGACTGGGGTTGTTTATTGTAAAAAAGACTATGGACAATGTGACCTATCGTTGTGAAAACGGGCAAAATATTGTCACGCTCAGCAAGTCATTTGACGAGGAGACAAAATAATGCCAGACAAAATTTCACAGGCAATACACTTTATTACGGACGCATTCGAGGGCCGTACTAGAAAAAGCAGCAGCCTACCTGCGGTTTTTCACTCTCTCGAGGTGGGAAGCATTGTTGCGTCAATGACTGACGACAAAGATGTGATTGTAGCGGCTCTTTTGCACGATACCGTCGAGGACACAAGCGTGTCGGCGCGCGATATCGAGAAAAACTTCGGCGCGCGTGTGACGGAATTGGTGCTGTCAGAAACAGAAGACAAGCGAAGCGACTTGCCACCACAAAACACTTGGAAATTAAGAAAAATGGAGTCAATAGCTCTACTTCAAACGACAAATGATATTGGCATAAAAATGATTTTTTTGGGCGACAAACTCTCGAATATGAGATCGTTATCTTTGGGCTATCAACAACACGGCGCAAATTTGTGGAACGATTTTAATCAAAAAGACCCTGCCGCTCATCATTGGTATTATAGAACAATAGCGGACGCTCTTTGCGAGCTAAAAGACTCTTTCGCGTGGAAGGAGTATGACAATCTTATAAAAAAATTATTTACAAATGATAACAATGATAACTAGGGAGAAAAAAGTATGAAGGAAATTACAGGACATTGCGTCAACGGAATTTTGACAATAGCTTTGCAAGGCAACATAAATTCTACAAACGCGACAGCGGCAGAAGAAGCAATCGCAAAGCTTGACAAAAACAATGCGTCATCAACTCTTATTATTGATGCGGAAAACTTGGAATATATATCAAGCGCAGGCTTGCGTATCATTTTGCGTCTCGGCAACGCGCACGACGACTTGAAAATCGTCAATGTTTCAAGCAGTGTTTACGAAGTTTTCGAAATGACAGGTTTTGCGGAAATTTTCAAGGTGGAAAAAGCATATCGCAAACTTTCGGTTGACGGTTGCGAAGTGATTGGACAAGGCGCAAACGGCGTTGTATATCGACTTGATGACGACACAATTATCAAGGTTTATCGCGACCCAGACAGCTTGACCGATATCAAAAGAGAAAGAGAACTTGCAAGAAAAGCGTTTGTGCTTGGCATTCCAACCGCAATACCTTATGACGTTGTAAAAGTTGGCGACGGTTATGGCTCTGTTTTCGAATTGCTGAATGCGAAATCTTTCGCAAAACTTTTGGCGCAAGAACCTGACAAACTTGATTATTATGTCAAGCTGTATATTGATGTTTTGAAAAAACTGCACTCAACCAACGTGCGCCCGAGCGATATGCCAAGCATGAAAGACATCGCCCTTGATTGGGTGGACTATCTCGAAAATTATTTGACTGACAATCAGTTCAAAAAGCTGAAACGCATGGTGGGCGAAGTGCCTGAGCGCTCGACTATGATACACGGCGACTATCATATCAAAAACATTATGATGCAAAACGACGAAGTCTTGCTCATCGATATGGATACGCTTTCTTACGGACACCCTATTTTTGAGTTGGCTCAAATCTATCTTTCATATGTCGGCTTTGGCGAGTATGACCACAATGTGACACTACAATTTATGGGCTTGCCTTATGAGACGACAAACAAACTTTGGGAGGCGTCTATACGCGAATATTTTAATACGCTCGACGAAAATGCCATAAATGAAATTGTCGCAAAAGTAAAAGTCGTGGCTTACGCGCGCCTTGTGCGCAGAATGTTGAAGCGCGAAAAAGACAGCGTCTCGCTGCCGTTTTACAAAGAAAGATTGATACAATCTATCGAAGAAGTCGATACTCTGGTGTTTTAATTGCGCGCAAATTAAGGGACAGCGTGTCAAGTAAGCGTTTTTACTTATGTGTAAAACGACGGTGTGA
>JAVXBP010000110.1:0-2440 GCA_036659935.1 Clostridia bacterium | reverse complement strand
GTACTACAGCGGTAGATTGAAACTTGCTTGTCGTTCAAGTAGATATATTATTTATTCAAAGATAGTCTCGTTCAGTTCTGTCGGTTGATTATTTTTATTTTTTTACTCATTCAAATATATTTTTTTTATCCATTGAAACATAAATATTATTCTATCGGTATATTATTAATATTTAGTATATTTTTCTTTTTCAATTCTTTTACAAGACATTTTTCCAATTGTAGGCGAGCAAGTTTTTGCTGTTTTTTGCCATTACTTTGAGAACGTTTGCGCGCGTGACTGAGTCGTCATACATTGCCGCCAACTGCGAGCCTTCCAACTCGCTCATCTCTCTGATAATCTCTTTTATATCAGAATTCGGGCAAAGAAATTCCAAAATATCGCGTTGCTTTTCCCACCATTTTATCATAGTTTGAGTTTCGGCAAGCGCGCTCGCAAAGTCTTTTTTTTGCAACCTATTGTAAATATCGACAGAAAGTTCTTCCAACCTGTCGAATGTTTTGGCGATATATATTTGCTCAACAATTCCGCAAGCAAGAATTGTAATCAACAAAATTATTACAATAGAAATGCGCAACAAATTGTCAACGTTTTTCATTTTTTCTACCATACGCTCACTTTTCCACCATTATTTTCCGTCATTTTTCCGACTGTTTTCGCATATTTTTTGCGCATATTTTGCGCATATTTTTGTTGCTTTTTTTGTAATTTTTCAACATTTTTGCATTGTTCTGACGACTTTAAAGCTCGCTTATTTTGCCAACGATATAAGGTTTATTTATTGGTTGGAGATAAAACTCGTCTTTGTTGGTGACGGAAAGTAGCAGGACAGCTTTTTGTTTCAATGAGAATTTTGTCAATATTTTTTCGATATCGCCGTCGCCAACGCCAGATATTTTAAGGTTGTAATTCATTCGTTTGCCTTCGACAATAAGGCTGTAAGGCAGCGCAATTTCTTGCTTGTTTATATGCAAATCTTCGTTGGAAACAGTTTGTTTCAACGCTTTTGGAATGACCGTCACATCGCCGTTTGTCTCGACAATCGCATATTCAATGTCGGCTGGCGAAAGAAAGTTTTTGCTCCTTATCGCTTCCATAATGTCGTGGATAGTCATATCGAGTTTGTTTATCGCTTGGAAGTCAATGCCTTGCGGAGATATCACGATGATAGCTTTGCCGTTGATAATTCGTCGCCATTTCAAGGAATGTTTGACAACTTTCGTCAGCAAAAATTCAATAATAAACATTGTAAATATAGGCACAAGTCCATAGATTACTGGCACTTGCGTGTCAGACATTGGAATGCAGGCGAGTTCCGCGGCAATAAGAGTTATGGCGAACTCAAATGGTTGCAATTCGCCAAGTTGTTTTTTGCCCATAAGTCGCATTGTGACAAGCAAAAAAACATAAATAATTATCGCGCGTGTAAATACTATCAACATAGCTATAATGTGTCACAAAGCTCGCAAATTATTCTCGTGGCAATTATTTTGACACTCAATTTGCGCCACGCAAAAGTCGATAAAAATGCTTTTCCAAATGTTTTTCTGTATATTGGTTTAAATATCAAAGCAATTGACAAAGCAAATATTATTGCAAGTTGTAAATTAATCTTGCAAAAAGTGCGTTAAAATAGTTGCAAATTGCAAGCGTTTTTGTTATTCTTATCCTAGGCAGAGTAAATTCAATGCGTTAAGTGTTGTGAGATGGGATGTAGCTCACAAACGAAAAGCCAAAGGCTTGCGGTATTGGATTGCGTCCGTTGCAAACATAGTGTTTTTTATCATATTGTTTTTCAATGGACCTCTCACAAGGAGGTTTTTATGGCAATCAAGACAAGGGACTACACAAAAAAGCTCGCGTATATCGCGATTTTGACAGCTTTGGCGTGCATTTTCAACTATTTCACATTCTTTGTAAACAAAGTTTTTTCAATTTCATTTACAATGATTCCAACTTTTGTCGCCGGTGTTTTTATCGGCCCGATAGGTGGCTTTTTGGTTGGCTTTCTGGGCGATTTTCTCGTCGGAATGATTTTTCCGCAAGGCGCATATTTGATAACAGTTGGCATAGCGTCGGGGCTTTTCGGCTTGATTCCGGGGCTTGTTTTCAAATATATTAAGCTCAACGCCTATGTCAAAATTGTCATTTCGTTCGCGCTGGAATTTGTTATTTGCACGCTTGCGATAAACACCACGACTTTTTGGGTGGTATATTCTATGGCGAAAGGCAAAAGTTATTGGGTATATTTGTGGGGAAGATTTCCTTTCCAACTCGCAAACACCGCTATCAATATGGCGCTGTGCTGTTGCCTTTACGCGCCTATGAAAAAGCTTTTTGCAGTGGCGAATTTGTACAAGCGCAAGGTCGCGCAAAAGGCGCAATCAAACGTCAACGTGGGTGAGATATCAGTCGTTGACAGCGAAAATATTGTCAAAAT
>JAVXBP010000109.1:0-2449 GCA_036659935.1 Clostridia bacterium | reverse complement strand
TACTTGCTACTTACCTACTTGCTACTTGCTACTTGCTACTTGCTACTTACCTACTTGCTACTTACTTATTTGCTAATTGACTTGTTTGTTACTTAATATTCTTTTACTATTACAATATGATTGTTTCTGCTTGCGGTTGTTACGCAAACTTGACAATAAATGTTGTCCCACTGCCAGCGCCATTCTCATTGTCGCCGACACTACTCTCGACCGCGACAGAGCCGTTGTGGAGCATTGCAATATGTTTGACAATAGAGAGCCCCAAACCAGTGCTTTCTTCCGCAGTGCGCGTTCTAGCGCCGTCAGCCTTATAGAATCTTTCAAAAAGTCTTGACTGCTGTTCTGGAGTGATTCCGATGCCAGTGTCGTGAACGGAAAGTGTAAACGCATCTTTTTGGCGCTCCATATTTATGACAACTTTGCCATTCCTTTTGTTATATTTTATCGCGTTGCTTACAAGATTTTCGAGCAACGTATTCATCATTTTTGGCATAGCGAGCATTTTGCCTTCGCCGTTGATTTCCAACTCAATTTCGTTTTGTTTTGCAATAATCGCAAACTCTTTGACAACGTTTTCCGCCAAAGCGCGCATATCGACTTCTTGGAATTCTTCTTGAACAATTTGCGCGTCCAACTTGGACAAGTCAAGCATACTGTTCAAAAGATTTTTCATTTTGGAAACGTTTTCAAGAATTTCTTTTATGCACTTTTTTTGTTGCGCCGCCGTGATATTGCCCATGCCGAGCAACTCAGAATAGCCATTTATTGCGGTAAGCGGAGTTTTAAGCTCGTGCGATGCGTTGGCAAAAAACTCGCTTCTGATTTTCGCCGATTTCGCTTCTTGGCTGATATCGGTCAAGACAAGCAGCATGCAAACTTCGCCAAAATTCTCGTCGCTCGTTTGGGACGGATTGACCATTTCCATACGGAAAACTCGCCCGCTTGTCTCATAAGTATTCATGCAATATGTCTTGTTTTGCAAGGCGTTGTGGATCGCGTCCACAAGTTTTTGCTCGCTGATAAGCAAGTCAATCGCCATGCCAGCCTCAAGTTCTCCGTTCTGGAAAATTTTGTCAACGGCTTGGTTTTTCAACATAATCGTTCCACTCGCGGACAGCGCGATAATGCCTTGGTTGGTAAATTTCATCAACGCGCTCGACTTTTGTTGCTCATATTTCAAGTCGCGCATTGTGTCTGATATCTTGCCGCTTATCTCGTTTATTTGCCCGAACATATTGTCAAGAATTCCGCGTTTTTTGGCATTGCTACGCTCTTTTGTATAGTCGCCCTTGCTTATTTTATCCAAAGAATTTTCTACTTCGCCGAGTGGTTTTACAATCGTTTTGACGGAATTTTCTATTATAAAATATTCAAAAATTACAACAATTAGCCAAATAATTGTGCTGATTATGATAGAAAACCAGAACGGCTTGTTGTTGTATACAATTGTATCGCAAAAACGCACAATGACATAGCCTTTCTCATCCAAGCTCGCGTTGTCGATTTTGACTGCATACATAAGCATAGATTCTTTGTCGACATAAGGAGTGTCAAACTTAAAAGCTGAGCCATTGTTGACCGCGTGTTGGAAAAACTTGTTAAAATTTTTGTCAGAAAACCCCTTGTTGCTCGCGTCATATATCAAGCCAAATGAACTGTCAAAAACTGAGATTTGCAAAACGCTGTTTTTCTCAGAATTAAGCACTTCTATCAGCTCGTCGCGAGAAGTAACTTTCTTGAGTTCTTCGACCCAAACTGTCGATATTTTCTCCAACTTTTCTTTTTCTGTATGATTATTTATATAATTTATTGAAATAAAATTCAACGACATACCCAACAAAAGGGCTATCGTTGTAATAATAATTACTCTAAATAATATTTTATTTTTCACTTTTGTAGAACTTGTAACCAAGTCCGCGGATAGTAAAAATATACTCTTTGTCAGTATATTGCGCCAATTTGTGTCTCAAAGATTTGATATGCATATCAAGTGTGCGCGTTTCGCCAAGGAATTCGTAATTCCAAACTTGCGCAAGAATGGTATCTCTGTCGACAACTTTGCCAATGTTTTCCATCAACAACGACAACAATTTGTATTCTTTGAGAGTGAGCACGCAATTTTGCCCGTTGACTTCCACCGAATGCTCGTCGTCATTGATAGTAATCTCTTCGAATGTCAAAATATGCAATTCATTCTTTTGATTTTTTCTCAAATTTGCCCTTACGCGCGCAATCAGCTCCAACATTCCAAACGGTTTGGATATATAATCGTCCGCTCCGCCGTCAAGCCCGTTGACCTTGTTGAGTTCGTCACCCTTTGCGCTTGCGATAATAACGGGAATATTTTTCGTTTCCGCGTTGCTTTTGAGCAAAGAAAGCGCTTGCATTCCGCTCATACCTGGCAACATAATGTCAAGAATTATAAGGTCGGGCGATTGACTTTGCAGCG
>JAVXBP010000108.1:0-2541 GCA_036659935.1 Clostridia bacterium | reverse complement strand
GCTTTCGTGACTGTCATTTACGGCTGCGCAAAAATGTCCTTGCGAGCAAACATTTTTGCTTATGGTATACTATTGATAATCACTCGCGCGATGACTTGCATTATCGAAAAATAATTATAATAATATCAAATATATATATGAGGTTTTTATGTTGAAACAATCTGACATTCAAAATTTGAAAACAAATCAAAAATTTGCAGACGCAGTCAAAAATTTGTATGGCAATTCCAAAATCGATTATGAGTTGGAAAGATATACAAATCTATACTCTATGCACAAGGCGAAATATGGAGAAAACGCAATGTTCTTTTCTTCGCCGGGCAGAATTGAGGTTTGTGGCAACCATACCGACCACAACAACGGCAAAGTTTTGTGCGCGTCAATCACGGTTGACACAGTCGCGTGCGTTACTCCAACGACAGAAAACAAGATTATTGTCGCGTCATATGGCTTCCCTGTTGTGGAAGTGATTCTTGACGACTTCAGCCCAAAAAAGTCGGAATATGGCACGAGCGAAGCGCTTGTTCGAGGCGTTTGCGCTTATTTCAAAAAGAACGGTATGCAAATCGGCGGTTTTTTCGCGACCACCACAAGCGATGTTTTCAAGGGGGCAGGAGTAAGTTCTTCAGCTTCTTTTGAAGTGCTTATTTGTGAGATATTGAACCAAGTTTACAACAACGGCGTCATTGACAAAGTCACCAAAGCAAAGGCTTCGCACCACGCTGAAAGCGTATTTTTCGGCAAGCCGTGCGGACTTATGGACCAAAGCGCAATCGCTCTCGGGGGCGTAAGTTATATCGACTTCAAGTCAACAACAAACCCAAAAATTCAAACAATCGACTGGAAGTTCGACGATATGACGATTGTTTTGACCAACACGGGGGGCGACCACTGCGACTTGACCAATCAATATGCCGACATAAGGCTCGAAATGGAAGAAGTTGCGAAAAATTTGGGCGGAAAAAAGCTCAGAAATATCAAAGAACAAGACTTTTACGCTCAACTTCCAAACCTTCAAAACAAAGTTTCGGGCAGGGCAATTTTGCGCGCAATGCACTATTTTGACGAGAACAAACGCGTTGACAGTGGCGCAAAAGCGGTAAAAAATGTAAATGAGAAAAAATTCTGCGAGGCTATCAACAAGAGTGGAGAAAGTTCTTATATGCTACTCCAAAACTGTATGCCAATCGGTGATACTGTTCAAAGAATTCCTTTTGCTATCAATTTTAGCAAAAAGCAAGACGGAGTTAAGGCAGTCCGTGTCCACGGCGGTGGTTTTGCAGGCACGATTATCGCCTATGTTGACAATGCAAAAGTTGATGGCTATGTTGCGAATATGAAGCAAATTTTCGGCGCTAACAATGTCTTTTGCATAGGTGTAAGAAACCTTGGCGCTTGCAAGGTAGATGTAGAATGAATCCAATAGCGTTTTATTTTTTTGGCAGACCAATCGCGTGGTATGGCTTGATTGTCACCGGCGGAATTGTTCTCGCCTTTATGCTCTTTCTCGTGCTTGCAAAAAAGCGCGAAATTGACGTCGATTATTCGCTCGAAATGTTTTTGTGGGTGATAATTCTTGCGGTTTTGTGTTGCAGATTGTTCTATGTCATACCGCGCAAAGAATACTTCCCTCAAGACTTCGATTGGCATGACTTCGTCTATATGCTCAATATCAGCAATGGCGGACTGACAATCATTGGCGGAATTTTTGGCGGAGCGTTGGGGCTTTTGATATGCACGCTCAAAAACAAAAAATATCACTTCGCATATGTCGCAGATTGCGTCGTTGTGGCGCTTTTGCTCGGTCAAATTATCGGGCGCTGGGGCAACTTTTTCAACCAAGAACTCTTTGGTTTGGAAGTTACAAACCCACTTTTCCAAAAGTTTCCGTTTGCGATTCACGTTGTTGGCTCGACGCACGCGCCTGACGGCTACTACTTGCCACTTTTCTTCTATGAAGGAGTGTTCAACTTTGTCGGGCTTGTCATCTCGCTGACGCTGTTTTTCAAAGTCGGCAAAAAGCTCAAGCCGATGACTTTGACATTGTTCTATCTTGGCTGGTATGGACTTGTAAGAGGCTCGATGGAATTTTTGAAGATTGAGCACGAAAACTTTGGCAACTCTGGCATTGGCATTGTGCAAGTAATTTGTTATATTATGTTCCTTGTCGCCATGGTGCTGATTGTCTTGCTACAAATGGGCAAAATCAAGTTCACATCGGACAAATTCGACAAGAAAATTGCGGCGCAAGCCATTATAAACGCGGAAAAACAAGAAGCTTATGACGCCAAAATAAAGGCGAAAAAAGAGAAAAAGCAGGCGGAAAAACTTTTGCGCGAACAAGACGAACAACAGCGCGCGGAAGAAAAATTCGGCGATATGAGAGAAAATAATTCCGAAGAAAAGCCGACCGAAGAAAAGCCGACCGAAGAAAAGCCGACTGAAGAAAAGCCGACTGAAGATAAGTAGGCTAGAAAAAAAGTAGGCTAGAAAAAAAGTAGGCTAGAAAAAAAGTAGGCTAGAAAAAAGCGATAAAACTAA
>JAVXBP010000107.1:0-2607 GCA_036659935.1 Clostridia bacterium | reverse complement strand
CAAAAGATATCGACAAATAAGTCAACAATCAAAATTGTTTAATCGAAAAGTTTAGCAAGAATGGTTTGCAGAAAATTGTTCAATTATAAATGTTGAACATTGGTTGTTTTGCGGTAAAATTTTAGCGAAACTATAAAAAAAGAAAAAGCAATCAAAGTTGTTAAGCAGGAATGATTGAACGAAAAATGATAGAAGAAAAGCGCAACAAATGTTGAGCGCAAATCAATTGACTTAAATGTTGAAAATGTGAAAAAAACAAATTTTTAAATTAAAAAAATAATTCATTTGCAAAACTCCGAATGGTAAATTGACATTCGGAGCTTTTTGTATTATAATCAAATTGTTGCAAAAAGTTTGGCGAGCAAATTGTAAATATGACGGCGGTAAAAAGAAACAAAACAAGAAAGCCAATCGTTTGCTTAATAGAAGTTTGTTCAAAAATACATCAAAAATAAAAGTGCAAAAAACTTAATCATATTAAAACGCAAACAAAAAACAACATAAATAATAAATATTGCAAAAAGGTTGGGAAATGGACGAGAAAACAAAATTGATAATTCCAAGTTGCGCCGAGCAAATAAGCGCCGCAAAAGCGAGAGAATTGAGTTCGCTTGCGCTTGCGTTTGTCGGCGACGCGGTCTATTCTTTGATTGTGCGCGTGAGTGTAGTAGAAGCCACGGGGGCGCGAGTGAAAGAGTTGCACAATATTGCATCGTCGGCGGTCAAAGCGTCGTCTCAGGCGCACTTGGCGAGCGAAATTTTGCCACAGTTGACCGAAGAAGAAAGCGACGTTTTCTTGCGCGCGCGCAACACTCACGTGAATACAATCGCGAAAAATGCCACGGTGGCTGATTACAAATACGCGACGGCTTGCGAGGCGCTGATAGGCTATCTCTATCTCACTGGCAGAAGCGCGCGGTTGGAAGAATTGTTGCAAGGCAAAGTTTTCTAAATATCGAAAAAACTTTCTTAAAATGACAGCAAAAAGAAGAATTATTACAAAATAATAAAGAGACAACTGTTTGAAGAAATATAAAAAGCGAAATTGTCACGCAGTGTAAAAGCGACAGTGAAAAACTCAAAACGCTTTTTTGAAAAAATGATATGACAAGCAAGAAATACATTTTTCTGAGAAAAGAAAACCGCGAAAGAAACTCAAAATAGAAGCAAATATATACGCAAATATATACAAAAAAGTAAGCAAAAAAAAGCAAACAATATATTGAAAAAGTCAAAAGAAAAATAATAAAATGGCAAACAAACGGAGGAAATTATGGCGCAAGTAAAACCAATAGTTGAGTTGTTGAGATACACTCCTGACCCAGAACAAACAATCGCGGTCGCGGCAAAATTATGCTACAGCGACGCTACAATCGAAGATATCAAGGACGGCGTTGAGCAGGGCGATGTGTCAAAGTTTATCGCAAGACTTGTGTCTCTTGGGCATATGTCGCCATTTGAGCACGCAAGTTTCTCATTTGGGATAGAAGGCGTTTCGCGCAGTTTGTTGGCGCAAATCACGCGTCATCGCATTGCAAGTTTCAGCGTAAAATCGCAAAGATATGTGTCCGCAAGCACTGGCGAGACGTTCAATTATGTCATTCCTCCGTCAATCGAGGCGCTCGGCGCGGAAGCAATCGCGAAGTTTAAATCGCAAATGGATATCATGCAAAATTGGTACACCGAATGGCAAACCGACCTTGGCGGAGCGAGCGAAAAAGCCAACGAAGACGCGCGTTTTGTCCTTCCAAACGCTGCCGAAACAAAAATGGTGGTGACAATGAACGTGCGCGAACTTATGCACTTTTTCAACTTGCGTTGTTGCAATCGCGCTCAGTGGGAACTCAGAGAAATTGCGTGGAAAATGCTCGAATATTGCGTCAAAATCGCGCCAAATATTTTTGCAAACGCTGGTCCGTCTTGCGTGAGCGGGGCGTGCACAGAAGGCAAAATGTCGTGCGGAAAAGCCTTGGAAATGCGCGCGAAACAAAAGGAACTTCCTCGATGACAGACAATCAAAAAGACCTTGAAAGATTGCGCGCTTTTCGCGCTGGCGATGCGAAAGCCCTTGAGGACTTGATGGCTGATTATCGCGGACTTGTAAATATGCTGTCGCGACCTTATTATTTGGTCGGCGCGGACTTTGAGGACATCGTCCAAGAAGGCTGGCTCGGCTTGTACAAGGCTGTCATTGGCTTCGATATTCAAGAAAAAACCAGCTTTTATTCTTACGCTTACAGTTGTGTCAAAAACAAAATTCTCGACGCTTTGAAAGCCGCAAATCGCGACAAAAACAAACTGCTCAATGAGGCAGTCTCAATCTCAACCCTTGACGAAGGGATAATTTTGGTCGGCAGTTCGCCCGAGCAAATCGCGATTGACCGAGAAGAACACGGAATTCTCAAAAAGAAGCTTGTCGAAAGCCTAAACAAAAAAGAATTTGTTGTTTTGCGCTTGTACTTGCGTGGGGAAAGCTACAAGGAAATTGCGGAAGCGCTTGGAAAAACGGAAAAAGATATTGACAATTGCTTGCAAAAAATCAAGAAAAAAGTTAAAAACGAATTGAATAAGTAATCGGAAAATATTTTTACTTGCGAATTTTGACAC
>JAVXBP010000106.1:0-2633 GCA_036659935.1 Clostridia bacterium | reverse complement strand
TTCGCTTTTGCAATCTTCAAATTAAATTGTTGCAATGGCAAGACATTACCTTTTATGTTTACAATTCTACAATCGCGCTTTCGTTTTTGCAATCTCATTCTCAATCTCAATCTCTCAATTACAATATTATATTATCAATATATTACTCAATTTGCATCAACAAACTACTTTTTGTTGACAAAATCAATAATTTGTGACGGCTTTTCTATGTTGGCGACGATGCTTGAACACCTCATATTTTTGTAGTCTCCAAACCCCCACAAGCACATCAAACAGTCCATTCCGACGCTTTCCGCGCCTTCCGCGTCAAAGATTGTGTCGCCAATCATAAGGCACTCGTTGACGTCCAAACCGAGCTTATCTATTGCATATTGCAGCACTGCTCGCTTTGTTTCTCTTATATTATAGCACAAACCTGACACAAACGCTATATTTTTTTCAATTCCAAAATATTTGAGCAACATTTCGGCTTCTTCGTGCTTTTTGCAAGTCGCCACGCCGATAAAATAGCCCATTTCTTTGAGTTTTTCTATTGTTGGCGCGATGCCATCATACAATTTTGTTTTGAAAATCGCTTTTTTCTCGCAATAATTCTCCTGGAAAAATTTCACAGCCTCGGCAGTTTTTTCCTTGCCCAACAACTTGGAAAAAGTATCGCTGAGAGGTGGTCCGATATATCGCGAATAAGTGGTTTTGTCAACTTCCACGCCAAAATGCGCAAAAGTCAAGTCAAGAATCTCGCAAACACCTTCATAAGTATCACAAAGCGTGCCGTCAAAATCAAAAAATAGGTATTTGTAATTTTTCATTCTATGCTCCAATTGTCAATTTGTTTTTTCCAAAAACGCAAAAATTTCTTATATATTGCTGTCAGTTGCGTTCAAAGCGTCAATTTGTCTCTTTCAAGGACTCAATTTGCGCCTCGAGTTTGAGACTTTGTTCTCTATAAGCGGCAAGTTTTTCGTTTTCTTTTTCGATGAGAGCCTTTGGCGCTTTTGCGACAAAGCCTTGATTGGACAACATTTTCTCCGCGCGAGCAATCTCATTGTTTGTTGTCGAAAGCTCGTCATTCAAACGCTCAATTTCTTTGTCAATGTCAACAAGGTCGCCGAGCGCGATATCAATTTCGCCATAATTTCCAAACAAAGAAACCATTTTGCCCGACAAACTTTTTTTGTCGTCAATAAAAGTTACGTCTTCCACGCCAGCAAGTTTTTTGATATAAATGACGTCTTTTGACTTAACTTTGCTGTTGAAAAGATAGATAGAAACCTTTTTGGACGGCGCAACGCCTTTTTCCACTTTGGCATTTCTTATCGCTTTGATGACATCCATAGCGAGCTCGAACTCTTTCTTTTCTTTCGAATAAGCAAATTTTTTGTCAACGACAGGCCATTCCGCCGTCATAATTGACTTGTCATTGCCTACCAAATTTTGATAAATTTCTTCTGTAATAAACGGCGTAAACGGGTGCAAAAGCTTGAGAATGTTTTCCAAAACATAATGCAAAACACTCAAAGTGTTGACTTTTGCGTCTTTGTTTTCGCCATAAAGCGTAGTTTTTGCAAGCTCGATATACCAGTCGCAAAATTCCGACCAAACAAAATCATACAACTTGCTGTTGGCGTTGCCGAGCTCATATTTGTTGAGATTGTTTGTGACAACTTTTATCGCGTCATTCAAGCGAGACAATATCCATTTGTCGGCGTTTGTAAGGCGGAAAGTCCCAATAGGCTTGAGCTTTTCCCCTTCCATATTCATCATAAGAAAGCGAGAGGCGTTCCAAATTTTGTTCAAAAAGTTTCTTGCGCTCTCTGTTTTTTCGTCAGCGTAACGAGTATCGTTGCCGGGCGCAATGCCTTGTGTCAACGAAAATCTCAAGCTGTCAGCGCCAAATTTGTCAATAACTTCCAACGGGTCAACGCCGTTTCCAAGTGACTTGCTCATTTTTCTGCCGAATTTGTCTCTTACAAGTCCGTGAATCAGCACTTCTGGGAAAGGTATGTCGCCCATATGCTCAAGACCAGAAAAAATCATTCGCGCTACCCAGAAAAATATAATATCATAAGCCGTAACAAGCAAATTATTTGGATAAAAATATGCCAAATCTTTTGTTTTGTCAGGATAGCCCAAGGTCGAAAACGGCCACAAAGCCGAGCTGAACCACGTGTCAAGAACGTCCTCGTCTTGTTTGAGATGAGCGCCGCCACACTTTGGGCAAACCTTTGGCTCAACCTTTGAGACAATCATTTCGCCGCAATCTTGACAATAATAAGCAGGAATTCTATGTCCCCACCACAATTGGCGAGATATGCACCAGTCTTTGATGTTGTTCATCCAATTGAAATATGTTTTGTCAAATCTTGCAGGAATAAATTCGACTTTCTTTTTCTTAACAACGTCAATCGCGGGCTTTGCAAGCGGTTCCATTTTGACAAACCATTGCTTCGAAACAATTGGCTCAACCGTGCTGTGACAGCGATAACAATGCCCCACATTGTGGTTGTAATCTTCAATCGAAACCATAAAGCCTTGCGCTGTCAAATCGTCGCAAATCGCCTTGCGAGCGTCTTCGCGTGACATTCCGCAATATTTGTCGGCTTTTTCGTTCATTGAGCCGTCATCATTCATAA
>JAVXBP010000105.1:0-3020 GCA_036659935.1 Clostridia bacterium | reverse complement strand
GAGATATTGTTGATGAAAATGAAAAAAAAATACTAATTATAAGACAAATATTTGATGGCGTTAAGATTAAGGAATTCAATTTTTCTATTGAAGATATTGATGTTGATCTTTTAGCAATTAACGACATATCTATGACAGCCACAAACACTATTCGCTTCGAAGTAATTACTGAAATGGAATTTGGATATCAATCTAAAGTCATTGACCCAGTGGTGGAATTTGAGTTTGAGTCCTACAAATGGGAAGTTATAGGCGAAGAGTAATGCAACAAAGGATAAAAATTTTAATTGGAGGAATAAAAACGAATGACAAAAAATAATTCTGGGAGAATAGCACAAAAATGAAAACAGCGTTTGGCGCATTTGTTAAAAAAATGCGTTTGGAAAAAAAAGAAAATTTGAGACAAATGGCGGAGAACTTGAATGTGTCGTCGGCATTTTTGTCGGCGGTCGAAGTTGGCAAAAAAACTGTTCCCAAAGATTGGACGGAAAAGCTCTCTGAGATATACGCCTTGGCTGTCGAAGAACAAAATGAGTTGAAAAACTGTATCGACAAAGATAATGGCAAAGTTGTAATAAACATTGCAAATATGGAGACGGAAAAGCAAGATGTTTCGATGATGTTTGCCAGAACTATCAATTCCGCCGACCAAAAAACACTTGCCGAATTGAAGGAAATGCTGAGCAAATGCAAATAAAATATTACGAAACTAAAGGTGTAAGCAAATTGGAATTGCAAGTTTTTGCCGCGGAAATACGAGCGTTTTTCGAGTGCGGCAATGACTTTGTCTTTCCTGTCTTGCAAATTTTGGACACAATGGCGCGCGACGACAAATTCAATGGCTTTGATTACGAATTGCGCGACGATGCGAATGACTTGTTTTGCGACAATCAGTTGGCTATTTTTGATTACAACAAGAATGTTTTGTACATAAAAGAAAGCGTCTTTGACGAGGCGGCGCAAGACATTGGCAGAGCAAGATTTACAATATGCCACGAGATTGCGCATTGGTTTTTGTTCTTTGTCTATGGCTACGCCCCGACGGCAGAAGTCGAAAAAAGGCCACCCGCATATCAAGATGTCGAGTGGCAAGCAAATTATTTGGCTGGAGAACTTTTGGCGCCTTTGCAAATGTGCCAAGGCTTGAATGCGCTTGACTTGCAAGAAAGATTTCTGGTCTCTCCAGAATGCGCAATCGTGCGAATTTTGCAAATAAAAAACGCATAATCGCAATATCGGGCGAGCCTTGCAAACAAAAAACGCATAATCGCAATATCGGGCGAGCCTTGCAAACAAAAAACGCATAATTGCATATCGGGCGAGCCTTGCAAACAAAAAAAGAACATCTACTTTTATAGGTGTTCCTTTTTTTGTATTTAATTTTACAAGTTTCTAACTTTTTTATTTCTTAATCTTCAAAGCAAGCTCGTCCAACAAGGTCATATTCAAGCGTTTGCCAACGATAAAAGTTTTGAGCTTTTTGTCGCCAGTTTTCGCGTCGATATAGGTCAAGTCTTTGTCGAAAGTGCCATATGTTGACGTAAATACAATTCCGTCAGGCAAAACTGCGTTGCCACAATAGCCAGTATCAGCGCTTGCGGTCACTTCCGCTTTGTCTTGCCACGGCAAATATGTGTGCGCGAGTTTGACGCGATATTGACCTTCTTTGCCGCCTACAAGGTCGTCATATGAGCCAACCCAGCCAATCCAACCTTCCGAATACCACACTTTTGTAGAATCTTTTTCGTGATAAAGTTCGAGCTTTTTCTGGTCGCGTTCGATTGAACGGAAAGTGATAAACAACCTGCCGTCAGGCAACCATTCCGCCTTGTGGCGCTCACCGCTATAAGCGGACGGCGTTTCTGTTGGCTTGGACCATGTCTCCCCTTCGTCGTCAGAAAAGCATATCATTGAGTTGTTGTTTTTGCCTTTGAAGCCGTTTGACCGAGCAAGCAAGCACAATTGATTGCCTTTGCCCTGCTCGCTGCGAATGATTTCCACCTCGCAAATGCCAGCGTATTTTTCTATATTTCTATATTTTTTGAGATATTCTTTTGGCTTGCTCCACAACATTTTGTCCCCTTCAAAGGTCAAAACCGATGTGTAATTGACAAAATTGTGGTCGTGGAAAGTCCCAAGCCAAGCATCGCGCCACTTGCCGTCGCTGTCTTTGAGCCTTGTCAATGACGACATTGCAACGATAGGTTGAATATATTTTTTGCTGTTTTTGCCATAGAAGTTTTCGAATTCCGTCCAAGTTTTGCCGTCGTCATTTGAATAAGAAGCGTTGAAGCCGTCGCCCGGCACTGTCTTGTTCAAGTCGGCGTACCACCACCGTGGAAAAGCGCTTATCATAACAATTTTTTCGCTTTTGTCATTGAATTCCAAGCGATAAACCGTTGGAGTTTCCATTGAATTTTTCCAACTTTGTGGCGTGTCGGTCAATCTTTCGCCCCAAGTTTTGCCACCGTCAAAGCTCTGTTTTGTAAGCACTGCGCCCTTGCCGTGCCCCTCTGGATACATTGTCACAAGCCTGCCGTCTTTGAGCAAAACCGTGTCGGGGTGAGCCATATAGTTCGAGCCATTGTCGATGACATATTGCTCATACAACTCGTCATATTTGTCGCCAAAAGTGTTGTTTTCTTTGGACAAGTCAACTTGCGCGATTGTATAATTTTTGCCTGCGGTTGGGTGCGGTTGTGTGCAACCAATCATCGACAGCGCGCACGCGCAAACAAGGCAAACTGCCCCTACTACTTTGTTACTTTTTTTCATAATACCCCTCTTTGTCAAATTCTCGCCTTTCCGAGCGGAATTTTCTCATATTTTCTTATTACAATTTCAAATATACCATATGGACATTCTTTTGTCAACAAAGATATCGGGCAGTCTTGCGAGCAAATTCCAAAAATATTAAATTACATTGTTCTCAATATAATAATTTTAAAATTTTGCGTGGCTCAGAGAATATAAATGATAGAAAACAATCTTGCCTAAAGGACATACGCAACAATTTTTTT
>JAVXBP010000104.1:0-3035 GCA_036659935.1 Clostridia bacterium | reverse complement strand
CTGACAAAACTGATACGAAGTGAAGTTTTCGATTGGTCGGTAAAGGTCTCCCTATGTGCCGACGACAAATAAGCCATCTCGACGCCGTTATTCGCTCATTTTCACGCTCAAATAGAGCGGATGAAGGAGGAGAGAGAAGAAGCGATTACCCCCGTCTCGCACTGCTCGTCAATACTCTCAACCATTACGCGAATGATTTCTTCGGTGCCGGAAGCGCGGACAAGAACGCGACCATTGACGCCGAGCGTGGCGCGGACTTCGTCAATTTTGCGGTTGAGACTTTCGTTGTTGAGAATTCTGATTTTGTCGCGGACGGGAATGTTCAAATTGGACTGGCTGGCGCTTTTGACGGTGTTGAGTTGCGAAAGTGTTTTGTGGGACGCGACAATGGTCGAGGCAAGGACAACGGAGCTCAAAATTCCGTCGCCAGTGGTGGAATAATCTGACAAAATTATATGCCCGGACTGCTCGCCACCGAGCTTGGCGTGTGTCGAGCGCATTTGTTCGATAACATATTTGTCGCCGATATCCGCGCGGACAAGTTGAATTCCTTTTTCTCGGAGCATTTTTTCGACACCAATGTTGGTGTGGGCAGTGCCGACGACGATTTTCGGCTCGAGTTGTTTGTGGGCGAGCATTTCGGTGGCGAGAATATAGAGAATTTTGTCGCCGTCGATTATGTTGCCCTTTTCGTCAACCGCAATCAACCTGTCGCTGTCGCCGTCATAAGCAAAGCCGACGTCGAACTTGCCAGCGACAACCTTCTCACAAAGCAAGTTTGCGTGCAAAGCGCCCGCCTTGTTGTTTATGTTTTTGCCATTGCTCTCGGTGTTTATCGCGACAACGCTCGCGCCGAGCATATCGAAAACGCGCGGAGCGACTTCGAACGCAGCGCCATTGCTGCAATCAAGCAAAACCGACAAGCCGTTGAGCTTCGAACCGCTCTTGACAAGACTGCTGAAATATGAGTCAATCGAATTGTGCAAAAATGTGTAACTGCCGATTTGGTCGGGCGGAACGGAAAAAGTGTCGGACATTTGCAATTCTATCGCGCGCTCGTCTTGCTCGTTCAATTTGAAACCGTCGCAATCGAAAACCTTTATTCCGTTATATTCGCTTGGGTTGTGCGAAGCGCTGACAACAATGCCAAAGTCCGCCTTGAAAAGCTTTGTAAGAAACGCCACTCCTGCCGTAGGAATTATCCCAACGTCAATCACGTCGCCACCGCCTTGCATAACGCCACTTGCGAGCGCAAGCGCAATCATATTGCCCGATTGGCGAGTATCTCTGCCGATAACAATGCGCGCCTTTGATTTTATGCCGACAAGCGCGTTGCCACAACTGTGCGCAAGCAATGCGGTAAGTTCTTTGTTTGCCAAGCCCCTGATTCCGTCTGTTCCAAAATACATACAAATTCCTCGTCTCTTTGATAATTTTTTTGATATCGTTTTCGATATTTTTTTGATTTTTCGATATTTTTAGAATTTTAATTTATTTTATTTTTTGCTTTTTTACAACGCTTTTAGTTCACATCTTTTTCACAAATATTAATTGAATTTTTTCTCTATATATTACTATAATATAAGTATTAATATATAAATTTATTTATTTTTATTTATCAACTTATTTGTTGTGATTTTTTGTTGATATTTTTTTGACTTTTTTCCGTTTGTTTTTTTAATTTTTTTTGATATTTTTATTTGCAAATTACAATTTTGATTTTGCAAGTTTGTTATATTTATTTGTTACTATTTATTTTATTTTTCTTCGCTTTGATTGTTTTCTTTTTCTGCCTTTCTTGCGCGGAATTTTTCGAGCAACTTGGACGCAAAATTTTTCCTTTCTATTATTGGCGCGCGCCCGACAACAAAGCTGTCCGCGTCAACGTCTTTTGTGATTGTTGTCCCTGCTGCGATAAAACTTCCGTCCGCGATATTTATCGGCGCGACCACGTTGCAATTTGAGCCGACAAAACACCTGTCGCCAACGGTAGTGTGATTTTTTTCCACTCCATTGTAATTGACAAAAACCACACCGCAACCGATATTGCAATTTTTGCCGATTGCGCAATCGCCCGCGTAGGTCAAATGCGACAGCTTGCTTCCGTCGCCAATGGTCGCGTTTTTGATTTCTACAAAGTCGCCAATTCGACAACCGTCGCCCACCACACAATGCGGACGCACATAAGCGAACGGCCCAACCGTGCAGTTTGCGCCAATTACGCTGTCGTTGATTACGCTCGACGTGACAGTCGCGCCAGCGCCAACAATCGCGTTTGTAAGTATAGAATTTGGATATATCACACAATTGTCCCCCAGCTCGCAATCGCCCAAAATATGATTGTTTGGAAAAATTTTGACATTTTTGCCTATTTTTGCGCTCTTGTCAATATAAATGTTGTCTTGCATAATCATCTCTCCTTGCTTTTAACTTTCTTCTTTGCAATGCCTTTATTTTTATTTGATTTTGTATTTTTGATTTCTCTTTACATTTTTTTAAAATTATTATTTGATATATTTGTTTATTTTATGTTTTTTAATAAATTATATCGCATTTTGAGCCAGTTTTTTTGCAAATTTTTGTCAAATTTTGCGATTTTTTGCGATTTTTGACATTACAAAAATATGCCCTGCAACAATAATTTTTGCAACGCTCTTATACTTTTTATTTTGACCTTTTTAGGAAAATTTAATCGTCAAGAATTACTTTGTCAATTCTTGCGACATAAACAAAATGAAAGTCCCCCGACATATAATTTTTCTTTGCTATGCTCTTGTCAACAAAACAATTCTCGTCCAACTGCTGACAATAAAGCTTTGCGCAAATGAGCGTGAGTTTCGCCTCGGCAAAACACGGCGCGCCGTCAATTTCTTCCAAATGCAAGTCCGATTGCGCAATTTTGTCGTGGTCTCTGCCACTGACCTTGCCCAAATATGACAGGTCTTTGCGGTGACTTTCGTCAACAAAACAATTCTCGTCCAACTGCTGACAATAAAGCTTTGCGCAAATGAGCGTGAGTTTCGCCTCGGCAAAAC
>JAVXBP010000103.1:0-3038 GCA_036659935.1 Clostridia bacterium | reverse complement strand
ATATATTATTTATCAAATTATCAATCTTCCGCAAACAATTCGACCGAGACATTTGCTTCTTTGAACAATTCCCTGCTAAATTCGTCCGGGTAACCAAACTTGTAGACTACTCTTTTGATGCCTGCGTTTATTATCATTTTCGCGCAAATTACGCAAGGTTGGTGCGTGCAATACAGCGTGCCACCGTCAACTGATATCCCCAATTTTGCCGCTTGAATTATCGCGTTTTGTTCTGCGTGCACGGCGTAGCAAATCTCGTGACGAGTGCCCGACGGAATGTTTTGTTCAATTCTTATGCAACGTTGCTTGTCAACGCAAGACTCAATGCCACTGCTCGCGCCATTGTAGCCCGTCGTGAGCATTCGTTTGTCTTTGACAATCACAGCGCCCACATGACGGTCAGCCTTGTAACAGCTCGACCAACCAGCGACGAGCTCTGCCATTTGCATAAATCTTTTGTCCCACTTGTCCATAACACACCCCCGACAATAATTCCAACTGTCTTATATTTGTTTAATAATATAGTAAAATATCCTTTCTTTTTTTATATATCAAATATCTTTTCATTGTTTTTGATTATTAATAATATATAATCAAATATCGTTTCGCTTTTTTATATATCAAATATCTTTTCGTTTTGTTTTTGTTAATAACATATATCAAATATCTTCTCATTGTTTTTGATTATTAATAACATATAATCAAATATCGTTTCCTTTTTTGTTTGCGTTGGCATTTTGCGCAGTCCCAACCGATATGAGCTGTTCGACAGAACAGAAAAACTTTAGTTTTGTGTTTTCCAATTTTGGAAAACCTCATATCCACAGTAATATTGTAACACAAATTCACTGCATTTTCAACAGCTTTTTTGTCGATATATCGACATTATTTTATCAATTTCTACAAAATAACCGACTTTTTAATTTTTAATCAAAATTTGACAAAAAGTTTACACAAATATTGCACAAAAGTATTTACATAACGCAAATAGCGTGATATAATATCAAATGTTAGCAGTCGAAGTGTTCAATTGCTAACTCAGTATAGGAGGTAACAAAATGACAATAAAACCATTATTTGATAGAATCGTTATCAAAGCACAAGAATCAGAAGAAAAAACCGCAAGCGGAATTATCCTTCCTGGCTCAGCGCAAGAAAAGCCACAATCGGCAGTTGTTCTCGCGGTTGGACCGGGCGGCTTGATTGACGGCAAAGATGTTTGTATGCAAATTAAAGTCGGAGATACTGTTCTCTACAACAAATATGCGGGCAGTGATTTCAAACTTGACGGCGAGGACGTAACTATTCTTAAGCAAAGCGATGTTCTAGCAATTGTTGAATAATAAGGAGTAGATGATTATGGCAAAAAAATTTAAATTTGGCGAAGATGCAAGAAAAAGTTTGGAGATTGGCGTTAACGCAGTCGCTGACACAATAAAAATAACAATTGGACCAAAGGGCAGAAACGTTGTCCTTGACAAAAAATATGGCTCACCGCTCATCACAAATGACGGCGTTACCATTGCAAAAGAGATTGACCTGCCTGACGCGTTCGAAAATATGGGCGCGCAGCTTATCAAAGAAGTTTCAATCAAAACAAATGAGATCGCTGGCGACGGCACAACCACCGCGTGCGTTTTGGCTCAAGCAATCATTCACGAAGGGCTCAAGAACCTTGCGGCAGGCGCAAACCCTATCATTTTGAACAAAGGAATCGCGAAAATTACCGAAGCGATTGTCGAAGAATTGAGACTTATTTCCAAGCCTATTGACTCGAAAGTCGCAATTTCTCAGGTCGCGAGCAACTCAGCAGGCGACGAGATGATCGGTCAATTGATATCCGAAGCTATGGAAAAGGTCGGCAAAGACGGCGTTATCTCGATTGACGAGTCAAAATCAATGAAAACCGAACTTACCACCGTCGAAGGTATGCAATTCGACAGAGGTTACGCGTCGGCTTATATGGTGACCAACACCGAAAAAATGGAAGCCGTGCTCGATGACGCTTACATTCTTATCACCGACAAAAAGATTGCTTCAAGCAAAGAAATTATGCCAATTCTCGAGATGATTGTCCAGAACGGCTTGAAATTGCTTATCATTTGCGAAGATATCGAAGGCGACGCGCTGACAGCAATCGTTCTCAACAAGCTCAAAGGCGTGCTCAATTGTGTCGCTGTCAAAGCCCCTGGTTTTGGCGACAGAAGAAAAGCTATGCTCGAAGATATCGCCATTTTGACGGGCGGAACTGTTATCAGCAGCGAACTTGGCTATGAGCTCAAAGACGTTTCTATCAGCCAACTTGGCAGAGCAAAACAAATAAAAGTTGACAAAGACAACACAACTATCGTCAACGGCTCAGGCGACGAAAACGCTATCAAAGGCAGAGTTTCGACGATTCGCGCGCAAATTGTTGAGACAACATCAGAATATGACAAAGAAAAATTGCAAGAACGCCTTGCAAAACTTGCAGGCGGCGTGGCTGTTATCAATGTTGGCGCTGCGACAGAAGTCGAGATGAAAGAAAAGAAATTGCGCATTGAGGACGCCCTTGCGGCGACTCGCGCTGCTGTCGAAGAAGGCATAATTCCTGGTGGCGGAGTTGCTCTTATCGACATTATCGAAAAGGTTAGACCGCTTGTCAACAGCTTGTCTGGCGACGAAAAAACCGGCGCGCTTTGCGTGCTCAAAGCTCTCGAAGCTCCAATGAGACAAATTGCGGCGAACGCAGGCATCGACGGCGGAATTATCGTAAACAACATTATGAACGCGCACAAAGGCTACACTTACGGCTACAACGCGCTCACTGACGAATATTGCGATATGATAAAATGCGGCATTATCGACCCAACAAAAGTTACAAGAAGCGCCCTACAAAATGCGGCAAGCGTTGCGAGCACTTTGCTTACAACCGAAGTTCTTGTGACGGACATTCCTGAGCCAACCCAAGCTGCGCCACAAGGCGGAATGGGCGGCGGAGATATGTATTAAAATAACTTTTGTAGAAAAAAGTTGTACAAATAAGCGAAAATAGTTGT
>JAVXBP010000102.1:0-3057 GCA_036659935.1 Clostridia bacterium | reverse complement strand
ACATAGTCCCCCTATGTGCCTGCGACTAAAAGTCGGCTTGACGATATTATTCGCTCATTTTCCCGCTCAAACGTTTTTGTTTGGACGAAGCGCCACGCGAGCCTTGCTGCCACCTCTAGGAGCGCCACCATAGCCACCTTGAGGCTTGGAGGTAGAAAAACTTCTGCCAGCTGGTCTGCCTTTTCCGTAAGTTCTTTTTGGGAAATAATCTTCGTGTGTCTCGATTTTGTCAAAGTCAAAGCGTGGCGCGCGAGATGTTTTGGAGCCACTTTCGCTTGTAGCGGAGCTTGCGCCTGTAGGCTTGCGGTCAAAGCTTCTTGGAGCTGAGCTTGCGCCATACTCTCTTGGTTTGCGGTCATAAGTTCTTGGAGCGGAGCTTGCGCCGTCTTCTCTTGGAGCGCGATCGTAAGTTCTTGGAGCGCGGTTTTCCCCGTCTTCTCTTGGCTTGCGGTCAAAGCTTCTTGGAGCTCTCTCGCCATTTGTTCTTGGGTGACGGTCAAAGGTATTTCTTGGGCTTGAGCCCTCGCGACTTCCGCCGCTTATTCTGCCTTTTCCACCTGATTGCAAAGCGGTGGCTGTCTCAATTCTCAGCTCACGTTTGCCGATAACTGTGCCTTGGAGTGTCAAGAATTGTTGTTCGCAACCATTCAAGACTTCTACAAAGCCATAGTTTTCTCTCAATTTGACGTCCGTAATTTGGTGCGCTTCAATTGAAGTTTTCCCCGTGACAAGTTTTATCACGCTTTCTCTGTCGAGTTTGTCCATTTGACCAACGTTGACAAAGAATCTTGTTGTGTTCTTGCGAACTTCTCTCATTCTGTTTGATGCATCTCTAGGCATTGGCGCATTATCCTCCAACTCTGGCATTTCTATATATTCCAGAGCATTGTTTGTAACTTTCTGGTAACTTGGGATACTTCCTGTTTGTTCCGCGCCGATAAAAGTATAAGCAATTCCGTCTTTGTTGGCGCGCGCCGTTCTTCCTATGCGGTGAACATAGAAGTCCGCGTCGCTCGGTGGGTCAAAGTTGAAAATTGCTTGAACGTCGTCGACGTCAATTCCGCGAGCCATAACGTCAGTCGCGACCAACATTTCTATCTCGCCATTGCGGAACATTTGCATAATTCTTGTGCGTTGTGACTGCTTTAGATCGCCGTGCAAAACCATTGCGCTACGCTTTTTTGTCGCAAGAACGTCGGTAAGCTTGTCCGCTCTGTGCTTTGTGTTACAAAAAACGATGCTGCGCTTATAGCCGTTTTGGTCGACAAGATAAAGCAAAGCCGCGACACGTTGACTGTCTTTGATAACGGCGTATTTTTGCGCGATTTTTGGCAATTCGCCACCTTCAAACTTTGTTTGAATGTATTGTGGCTCGTTGAGTTTTTCGTCGACAAGAACTTTGATTTCTTTTGGCATAGTAGCCGAAAAAACCAATTTTTGACTGTCTTTCGAGATTTTGGACATAATTTTGTCGATATCGTTTCTAAAGCCCATATCGAACATTTCGTCGCCTTCGTCAAGGACAAAAAAGTTGACGTTTTCCAGTTTGAGCGTTCTTCTCTCGATGTGGTCAAGGACGCGTCCTGGTGTGCCAATCACGATTTGAGGTTTTTTTCTCAACACCAACAGTTGGCGTTGAATGTTTTGTCCGCCGTATACGGCGCAACTTCTCAACTTCTCGTAATATTTTGTTATATTCTTTATTACCTCAGTAGTTTGTATTACCAATTCTCTTGTAGGACAAAGAACGAGCGCTTGAACATTCTCGTCATCGCGGTCGATTTTTGCAAGCGCAGGCAACAGAAACCCCAAGGTTTTGCCCGTGCCTGTCGGAGCTTGCGCAACTACGTCTTTTCCACTCATCGCGACAGGAATTACTTCTTGTTGGATAGGGGTTGGCGTAATCAAGCCTTCTTCTTGCATAGCTTTTGTAATGTTGGCGTCAAGGCCAAAGTTTGTAAATAAATTTTCCATATCACTATCATACACTAAAACTTGCTTTTCTCCTAATGTTTCGCTATAATATAATTATGAAAATTGTAATTATTACGGGCGCGTCACGCGGAATTGGGCAAATTATAACCAGCGTGTTAGCAAAAAATGATTTTTGCGTTATCGCGAATTATAACCACAGCGAAAAAGAGGCTTTTGCGCTTTGCGACGACCTCGCAAAACAAGGGCTTTCTTGCATACCTTACAAGGCGGACATCAGCGACCAGACGCAAGTCAACGCGATGGTCGACTTTGTCGTCAAGCGTTTTGGCAAGATTGATTTGCTTGTCAACAACGCCGGGATATCACGATCAGGACTGCTTATTGATATGCCCTTGTCGGATATCACCGATTTGCTCGACACAAACTTGCTTGGCGCAATTCTTGTCACGCAAGCGGTCGCGCGACAAATGCTCGCCCAACACGCAGGCAACATCATCAACATTTCGTCAATGTGGGGACAGGTCGGCGCAAGTTGCGAAAGCGTTTATTCGGCGTCGAAAGGCGGACTGATTGCTTTTACAAAAGCGCTCGCAAAAGAACTGGGATACAACGGAATCAACGTCAATTGCATTTGTCCGGGCGTGATTGACACGACGATGAACGCAAACATTTCGCAAGACGATTTGGCGGCGCTTGTGAGCGAAACGCCCTGCTCGCGTTTGGGCGCGCCACAAGACATTGCAAACTGCGTATTGTGGCTTGCAAGCGACAACGCAAGCTTTGTAAATGGTCAAATTATTGGAGTGAATGGCGGTTTTGTAATATAGAATTGCGAGCGACAAGCGAACTTTGCAAGCGGTCAAATTGTTGGAGTGAATGGCGGTTTTGTAATATAGAATTGCGAGCGACAAGCGAACTTTGCGATATTTATTTGCGATATCGCATTGCAATTTCTTGATTGCTGTCGTCTCGCGCAAAAAAGAACTGGTTACGATTTGTAACCAGTTCTTTCTTTTTCTATAACTTACTTCTTTTTCTTGTTTTACAGTCTAGTGACATCCATTGTGACAAATTTTAAGTTGAGCTTGCTGCCAGCGTTGATTTTGTCCAACTGTTCTGATA
>JAVXBP010000101.1:0-3274 GCA_036659935.1 Clostridia bacterium | reverse complement strand
CTTCTCGCGATTAATTTTGCTCGTCGCCCGTTGGCAACTCGTCGCTGTCGGCGTCTTTTTCGACTTCTTCTTGCGCGCGTTGTTGACCGACAATCTCATATTCGCCTTGATTGTAATAAGCGACTTTGCTCTCTTCGTCAGTTTCTATCCCAACTTTTATGCGTGCGCGCAACAAATCGACGTCATAGACAACGCCAAAGCCGTCGGCAGTCTTGACGCGCGAGCGAACTTTCGGCATTTCTTTCGCCATTCTTACATAATAATCATTCTCATATTTGAGACAGCACATAAGCTTGCCACACATACCGCTGACCTTGGTTGGGTTGAGTGGAATGTTTTGGTTTTTCGCCATTTTGACGGTGGCTTTTTCGTTGTCAGAAAGGTGAGTAATGCAACAACAAGGTCTACCGCACATTCCCATTGCGCCACGCATTTTGATATCGTCGCGCTCATATATTTGGCGCAGCTCAATTCTCATATGCATTTCGCTCGCCAAGTCTTTGACAAGTTCGCGGAAGTCAATTCGTCCGTCCGCGGTAAAGCTAAACACGACTTTCGACCTATCAAAGGTATATTCCGCATCAACGAGTTTCATTTTTAGTTGATGTTTGTCTATCTTTTTTTGGCACAACGCAAAGGCGTCGGCTTTTTTTTCTTGGTTTTCTTGCGCGCGCTTTTCGTCTTCTTTGGTCGCCTTGCGCACGACTGGTTTGAGCGGAGCTTTTATCTCGGCATCGCTCACTTCTTTGTTCCCTTGTCCAATGGTGGCAATCTCAAGTCCGCGAACGGTCTCAACGATAACCTTGTCATTTTCTTTGAATTCTATATTTGTTGGGTCGAAAGAATATAATTTGCTTGACGCGCCAAATTTGACGCCTACTATCATCGGCATTTGTATTTTACCTCCAAAATTGTCATCAACAAGACTTCGACAATCGTCTCTGGCTTGCAGTGGCTTTCTAATTTTTTTCTACTTTCTATTATCGCGTCGCTGATATTTGACAGCATAGCGCTGTTGAATCCCTTGCTCAAATCTTCCAACTCATCGAACGCTTTGACATTTGTTTGGGTGTGATAATCGAGCATCGCTTTTATTATTATTTCCAAAATATCGAGATATTCGCTGATTGTGTCGGCATTTTTGCAATCGAGTTTTGTCATCATTTCCGCGACTTGTCGAGATGAAAGCATATCGCGCAAAATTTCTATCCAAATGGTGTAATTTGTCACAAAATTGTTGTCATTGACAAGGTTTTCCGCCTTTGTAAGCGAGCCAAAACTGCACGCGACAGCCCTTTCTATCTCAGTGGAATTGTAGCCGTCCTCTTGCAAAGCGTTGCGCAACGCCTCGTCGGCAATGTTTTCCAAATACAACTTTTGAGCGCGCGACTTAACGGTTTCCAACACTGCGCTTGGACGAGTTACGCCCAGCACAAAAATGACGTTTTCGTTTGGCTCTTCGAGCGTTTTGAGCAGGAAGTTTTGGTTTCTTCTGTCGATATCTTCGACAAATGGAATATACATAACTTTGCGTTGGTTTTCGCTTGGCGACAAATAAGCTTCGTCAAGGAATTCTTTGACGTCGTCTGCTTTGCTTTCGTCCAAAACGACCAAATCGCCATAGTTTCCGCTGTCAACTCTGAGACAAACATTGCACGCCGAGCAACCGTCGTTTGGGCACAAAATAGCGCGCGCAATCATCTTGCACAAGCTTTGGCACGCCAACTTGTCCTCGCTGAGCAACATATAACAATGCGACAACATTCCCTTGCGCTTGTCGTCCAAGACGGAAAGGAAGGGCTTTGTATCTCTGAGTATGTCTTGATATTGTATCATTCTATTATATTATGTTGGCGCAAAATCTCAATGATATTCTTGTGAATTTGATATGCGCTATCTTTCGATTGGACTGATATAATTCTTCCATTGCTGTTCGCAATCGCTTGTTGATATCCGTCATAAACTCTCTTGTGGAAGTCCATATTTTCCATTTCCATTCTGTCATTTTTGTCCGCGCCGCCCTTGCGAGCAAATGCGGTTGACGGGTCAAGGTCAAGAAAAATTGTAAGCTCTGGCAAAATTCCGTCGCAAGCCGCTTCGTTGAGCGTGGTGATATAATCTGCGCCAAGTCCGCGAGCAATGCCTTGATAAGCGAACGTCGAATCAATAAATCTGTCGCAAACGACCAATTTGCCTTCTTCCAAAGCAGGTTGGATAACTTGCCCAATAAGTTGCGCGCGTGACGCAGAATAAAGCAACGCTTCGCAGCGACTATTCATATTCTTGCTGTCAATAGACAAAATAATATCGCGAATTTTTTCTGATATTTCTGTCCCGCCCGGCTCGCGCAAAAACAACGCGTCGCATTTCGAGTTTTCGAGATATTGTTTCAACATCTCAATCTGAGTTGACTTGCCAACTCCTTCGCATCCTTCAAGTGATATCAATTTACCTTTCATAATTTTCTCCTAACTCTATTCTAACACAATTACAAAGCCTTTTACAAGTCCAAATATGCAAGATTGAAAATCTTTTATTATTTTTATCGTTTTTTGGTCGAAAATATCCCCCCTGCGAGCAAGCGGAATGCCCGGCGGATAGATTCCCACTTCGTTGGCGCTGACTTTTCCGACAGCTTGGTCAATGGTGACAAAACGCAATTTGTCGCCAATTTTTTCCGCTTGAGCAAGTTGTAAAGGGGCAAACTCACGCTCGCGTGTGTCAATCGGGCAAATTTCTATCTTCGAAAGCGCTTGCGAGAACAATTCCAACTTGTCCGCGTTGAAAGGCGTGAGAATGCTCACAAGCTTGTTTCCGCTTGCCATTTCGACGAAAACGCCCAACTTTCCGAGTTCTTCTTGCGCCTTGCGCCCGTCCATATTTTCGCCTGCGACCACCAATCGAGACAAGTCGTCCGACTTTTCCACAAAGAATTTCGACGGCAAATTCGCCACAAAATTCTCTCTCTTTTCCTTTATTTCGCGATAATATTTCTCGCCGTTTTTCTCCCACAAGTCGCGAGAATAGTCGGCGCTCGCCATTACAAGATAGTTGGGCGACGTCGAGTGAATGACTTGTCGATAATAATACGCGTAAGGGACAAGCCTTGAGTTTGTGACATTCAACACTGCCCCACCGCCATAGCTCGCCATTGTCTTGTGCAAACTGCAAACGGAGATATCCGCAAACTGACAAGGGCTGTCTGGCAACAAGTCGCTGTAAGGAAAATGCGCCCCGTGAGCGCTGTCAACCGCGAGCAAAAAGCCGTTTTTCT
>JAVXBP010000100.1:0-3397 GCA_036659935.1 Clostridia bacterium | reverse complement strand
CGGCACAACGCTCAAAAATATAGTAAAATTGCTCAAAAAATCAGGCGCAAAAGAAGTTCACGTGCGCATAAGCTCGCCGAAATTCTTATACCCTTGCTATTATGGCACGGATATTCCTGACAGAAAAGAGTTGGCGGCGGTCAAATATACCCCAGAAGAAATGCGCGAACAAATCGGCGCGGAATCGCTCGGCTTTCTCGATTATGACACAGTCGAACAAATCGCTCCAGACAGCGCGGTGCATTTTTGCAAGGCGTGCTTTGACGGGAAATATCCTTGCGCAGTCGACAACACTGTTGATATGCAGTTTGTCGCTACGGACGAGTTTCCGCACAAGAAATAACGGTTGAACTCACGCGAATAATATCAAAATTCCATTATCAAACAAAAGGAAAGAAAAATGTACAAATCAAAACTAAACCTAATTCAAACTGAAATTGCAATAAAACAAATAAAGGACAACTTCGAGAAGTCGCTTGCCGACGCGCTCAATCTTACGCGTGTTTCTGCGCCGTTGTTTGTTTTGAATGGCAGTGGACTCAATGACAATCTCAGCGGAATAGAACGCCCAGTGAGCTTCGATATCAAAGAGACGGGCGCGGTCGCGGAAGTTGTGCAGTCGCTTGCGAAGTGGAAAAGATTCGCCTTGCATTATTATGGTTTTGATGTTGACAGCGGACTATACACCGATATGAACGCGATTCGCCGCGACGAAGTTTGTGACGAAGTCCATTCGCTCTATGTTGACCAGTGGGACTGGGAAAGGGTCATTTGCGCGGAAGAACGCAACATCAATTTTCTCAAAGAAATTGTGACCAAAATATATTCCGCAATCTACAACACGGCGAGAATGATATCGAAAATTTATCCGCAAATAATCAACGAGTTGCCAAAAGAAATATTTTTTGTAACTTCTCAACAAATGGAAGATAGATATCCGTCAATGACTCCGCAAGAGAGAGAATATGCCTATTGCAAAGAATATGGCGCAATTTTTGTAATCGGAATTGGCGACTTTTTGCGTTCGGGCGAAAGACACGACAATCGCGCGCCGGACTATGACGATTGGTCGATGAATGGCGACATTTTGCTCTATTATCCACTCCTTGACAGGGCAATTGAGCTGTCGTCAATGGGCATAAGAGTTGACAAAGAGACAATGTTGGCGCAATTGGAAAAGCGTAATTTGCTCGAAAGAGTGTCACTTCCTTTCCACAAAGAATTGCTTGCAGGCAATCTGCCACTCACAATCGGCGGTGGCATTGGGCAATCAAGATTGTGTATGATATTGCTCCAAAAAGCTCACATTGGCGAGGTGCAAAATTCTGTTTGGCCAGAAAGCGAAATAAAAGATTGCAAAAAAAGAAACATTTTCTTGCTCTAAAATAAAAAAAACGCAAGAAAAACAACGCAAAAAAAAGCAACAAAAAAACCAAGTCCGACAATCGGTTCGATTGAGCGGGCTTTTTTTGATGCAAAGTTTGAAAAAGCAAAACTGTAAAAAAACAAAATTACAAACTAAAAAAGACTAATCGAAAAAACGAAAAACAGCGACAAAAATTTTAATCTAAATTTTACATTCGAAAAAATATTTTTCTGACAATTGAACAAAAAACGCAAATAATGGCAATCAACGCGCGCACAAAAGTCAAATTTTCACTATCCAAATCGGGCAAAAATCGGGCGTTCCTATTATAAGAATAAAAGCTTTATCCTATTTCTTCCGCGAGCATTCGTCGGGAACTGTTAGCTTAAAAAAAGCTAAAAAATTCTTCCAAAATTTGGTTCATTTTAAATTTACTTTGTTGAAAAATTAACAATCTAATTTCATTTTTGTTTTACTTCTCGCTCATATATTGAAGCTAACCACAGATAGGAGGCTCAAATTATGAAGAAACAAAATGTGATTACCGTTGTTGTTTTGATGTTGTTGATGACATTGTTCATGAGTTTTGTTGCGTGCAAACCGCAAGAGAACCCACCTACTCCAGACAAAGTTACAATAACATTCAATTCAAATGGCGGTAGTGAAGTAAAGGCTATAACTATTGACAAAGGCGCGAAGGTGGCTTTGCCAAACGACCCGACGAAAGAAGGTTTTTCTTTCTTTGGTTGGTATGAAGATATCAACGGCGAAAAAATCTTCGACGATACAGTAGGTGTCGAAAATGACATCACACTGTTCGCTCAATGGTCGAGCAACGAGCGCCCACCAATCGACCCAAACAAATTGCCGAGTGGCGCAAAGCTCAACAACTTGATAAAAGACGTTGCAGCCGCATATGGCGTCAACACAGCTGCTGATATGAAGCTTGACTTTGTGGCGGAAGGTTTTGCGACAAGCGGTGGCGAAAAGACAGTTTACGGCGTGGCAGTCAAAGGCAATCTCGCGCTTGACGGCGACGTAAGCCTTTTGCTCACAAGCAAGAAGGGCGATGTTACAACAACGATGTTGGGGATATACGCTCACGCAGGAAAGTTCTATGTTGAGCTTGGCGACAAAGCGTTCGCAATCAATATGCAAGAATTGCAAACAATTTTCAAGGCGCAAGCAATCAACACAGCGACCCCTACCGCCGGCATAACGATTGACAAAGACTTGATTGTAGGAATTCTCTCGCTCGCTCTTGAGTCAAAAGACATACAAGTCAGCACTGACAACTATGCAATCACCGTTGACGTAGCAAAAATTTGGGACAGACTTGGCGGACTTATTGGCGGTTTTTTGCTTGACGCACAAGGCAACGCGATAATGAACTTCCCTGGCATTGGCGACATAACAAAAGAAAACGTCGCTACTTGGTTGGCGGAAAACCCAATTCTTGTTCAACTCAATGTCGCTCTCAAAGAGAACGGCGTCGCGCTCAAAATTGACGGAAGCTACAAGACAACGAATATGATATCAATTGACGTCAAAGACGCGTCTCTCACAAACGGCAAATTCGAGATAACAGAAATGGCTGAGTTGAATGAGTTTATCACAAACAAAGCCGCGACAGCGACAGTTGTCAATTTTGCCAACTTTGAGTTTGGCGGACAAATCAATTTGTTGAACGCAGCCAAAGCGTCTTATATGACTTTCGATTGGAAGTTTGTTATGGACCTTGATCCGTTCGAATTTATGTCGGCTGTCAACGCGGCAAACGCATCGAACAACCCTTATGGTTGGATCGAGCAAGCAATGCTCCAAGACAATATGTTCCACTTCCAACTCTCTCACGCTTGCAATGCCGCTTGCGACTTGGACGGCTCATTCTGTGGCTCAAAGCTTACGAAAAAGGCTACCAACATTATTGACATATTCTTTGACCCAACCGACACTGGCACAGCAAAATTGTACGCCAACCTTGGACTGAGAGGCTTGCTGTCACAAGCAAATATCAAATCATTGCTTGTT
>JAVXBP010000099.1:0-3466 GCA_036659935.1 Clostridia bacterium | reverse complement strand
TTATTATATATCATTTGTTTGCATTTAGTCAACAAAACCATTATAATTGGCTTATGCAAAAAATATTAAGTTTGGCAAGAAAGGCGATAAGCGATTACAATATGATACAAGACGGCGACAAAATTGCCGTTGGGCTTTCTGGCGGAAAGGACAGCATCACCTTGCTTGCTGTTTTGGCGGAATATCGCAAATTTGCGCCCGAGAAGTTCGACCTTGTGGCGATAAATATCGACATGGGCTTCGCTGACTTGGACGAGAACGAGGCGCAAGCCGTGAGCGATTATTGCGCGTCAATTGGCGTGCCTTTTATTCGCGAAAAGACGCAAATTGCCGACATAATTTTCAACATTCGCAAAGAAAAATGCCCTTGCTCGCTTTGCTCCAAGATGCGTCGCGGAGCGCTCAACACAATCGCCATAGCCAACGGCTGCAACAAGCTTGCGTTGGGACATCACGCCGATGATATAATAGAGACTTATATGTTGAGTATGCTTTACGAAGGCAGGTTGTCCACTTTCGCGCCAAAAAGCTATATGGACCGCTCAGGAATTACTCTTATTCGACCATTTATTTACGTCGAAGAAAAGCAACTTTCCTATCTTGCAAAGACAAACAATTTGCCGATTATTCACAACCCTTGCCCACAAGATAAGCACACAAAAAGACAAGATATCAAAGACCTTATTGGCGACTTGGACAACAACTTTCCAAACGCAAAAGACCACATTATGTCGGCGATTTTCCACCCGGAACGCAACAATTTGTGGGACAAAGTAGACATTCAAACGCCAAATTGTCCGACATCAAACATTGCTCACAGCGTAATTTTGTCTCAAAATGACGACAAACTTTTGACGGAAAATGATAAGATTTCACAACTTCTTGACGAGAAAAACTTGTCCAACAATTGACAAAATGTATAAATTTTATTCACAAATTGCCGATTTTTGTGTCACATTTTTCTCATTTCTTTTTACAATTTCCATTTTTTGACAACTCATTATAAGACATTTATCATATCTTGACGGCTTGCAATTTCTTTTGCGAGCTGTTTTTTTGCTATTTTATATTACAGTTTCTTCTTCTTTTTTACTATTTTTTTGAATTGAAAAGCTTTTTTGTGCTTTCTCCACCCCTTATATGTCTCACCGAAAGGTTGTAATCGAGAATTTCTCGCGCTTGCGCATATAGATCAATATCAATCGCTTTCAATTTTTCGTGCAAGTCATTATGTACGGTGCTTTTGCTTATGCCAAAAACTCTCGCCGTCTCTCGCACTGTCGCCCTGTTTTCTATCACAAATTTCGCCAATTCTTTTGCCCTTTCGTCAAGGAAAATATCCATTTTTCACCTGCCTTTACAAAAAAATATATGCGCATTTTTGCATTTTTATAACAAAATTTGTATGTTTTATTTATCATATCAGCATATGTTCTTGCGCGCGATATCATATCGCCATATGCGCATATGCAAATATTTGTCTATGCGAATTGCTGCAAATTCCTATTTGTAATTTTTCGGTTTTTGTATTTTTGTGTTTTTGTCATTTTCAATTTTGCCGAGCAATTTTTTGCTATGTTTTTTCCACAAACCGACCGCTTGACTTATCAATAATATTATGCCGAGCGCGGTAAGAAAAATGCCAAAATATTTCCGAAGCGAGTCAGCGTTTATTTTTGTCACTACAATTGAACAAACAATCGTCGTCACCAGCGCAGGAACGATTATCCACAGCGCTTCTTTGAAAGCCACAAGTTTGTTTTTCGAATGAATTATGACCGCGACAATCGCCATCGGAATGAACGAGACGAGATTTATCGCTTGCGCCGTTTTTTGCTCAATGTCAAGAAAAAGCGTGAGAATCGGTATCAAAAGCGTACCGCCACCCATGCCCATTCCGCCGATAAGTCCCCCGGCAAGCCCCGCCAAAATATATAAAAATATTTGCATTTTTCTCCATTAAAACATTATTTTTTATTTTCGCTGGCGCATTATTATTTACCAATAATCATTTTGATGCCAGCCACAAGCATAAGCGCGTTGAAAATTAGTTGCAGAAAGTTGTTGGATATTTTTTTGAGCAACAGCGCCCCGACGATTCCGCCGACCAAAACGCCACCGCTGACAATCAAACCGCTTTGCCACACAAAACTGCCGTTTACAATATAGATTATCGCGCTGACAAGCGACAGTGGCAAAATTGTCGCGACCGCTGTCGCGTGCGCTTTGTTCGCTGGCATACCTGCGAGATAGGTCAATTGCGGGACGACAAGCATACCACCGCCACCGCCGAAAAAGCCATTCGCGCAACCGACAAACAACGAACAAATTACGCCGACCGTTCTTCTCAACACAATATTTTGTTGGAATTTCTCTTTTATTTTTTTCAACATAACAATAGTATGGATATATTTGCAACAAAAATTTGCAAGAAAACTACTTTTTTGTCGCTTATTGACTGCAAAAATGTTTTATTGGGCGTTTTTTCCAATTTTAATTTGTATTTTATAAAAATGTATAAGAATATATATATAAAACATTTGCAAAAAAATGTAAATTACTCTATAATAATTAAGACTATGAATATGATTATCTTTGGATAACTCAAAAGGTGGTAAAATGAAAAGGACTAGACATTTTTTATTGACAGTTATTGTATTGGTTTTGTGCATGACCTTTATGGTTACGGCATTTGCCTGCAACAACGACAAAACTGAAAAAGACCCAACGGGCGACAAAGACAAAGTTACTTATTTGTTCCCGAACGGCAACTTTGTTGATACGACAGGCGACACATACCCACTGTCTGTTGGTTCTTGGACATCTGCTCCTGGACACGATGGAAGTTCATCTTCTTCCGTACAAGTTCCTACAGGAAGCGACAACTTGCTCGCTGGAATTATCAGCGTGAACGATTCGCTATTCAAGAAAAACAAAAAAACTTATGGCAACATCGCAAACCCGGGCAAAGTTGGCGAGGACGAAAATATCCTTATGCTATACAACAAGTCGGCGACGTCATACAAATATACTTCTTCTTCAATGACTTTGAACAAAGACAGCTATTACAAGTTGTCGATGAGTGTCAAAACCGTTGACGTGACCACCGATGACAAAAATGCCGGCGCGTATATCATTGTAAACGGCGACGCTTACACTCATATTGACTCTGTCAACACAAATGGCGAGTGGAAAACTTACGAATTTTTCGTTGAGTCGTCCGCGATTGCGAGCGGTTCAATTACCGTTACGCTTTCTCTCGGCATTGGCAACAAGTCAACAGGACATATGACAAAGGGCTACGCGTTCTTTGACAACCTTGTTCTTACAAATATGACCGACGTCAAAAAAGACGAAGTTGCATTCTCAAAGGCTGACTTCCAAGCTGTCGAAAACGACGCAAAGCCAGAGACTTTGACTTATTCTATGTTGCTCTGCGACGCAGAATTCGAATATGCTTCTCAAG
>JAVXBP010000098.1:0-3467 GCA_036659935.1 Clostridia bacterium | reverse complement strand
GTCGCTTGCGAGAAGATTGTCCAAGCCTTCCAACTCAGTTTTGTCGAATTGCGCCGACGCAAACAACGCCGAGCCGTCGCCAAGCCCGTTGTGAGACGGCATATGCAATGAACATTTTTCTTTTTTGTTGAACTCAACAATCGCATCATACAATGGTCGCGACATATATTTCCCCCCACAAAAATTATATTTCTTGACAAACAACTTCCAACATTTTTCTATATATTAGATATCAAATTTGTTTCATTTCTTTCTTTGACAAAACATCTTTACTCAAACACTTGTTTTCTTTGACAAAACATCTTTACTCAAACACTTGTTTTTTTGACAAAACATTTAAACAAAGAATTGTCCTTTTTGACAAAATATCTACACGCAATGGTGTAGATATTCAATGTTTTCTATTAATTTTTCGCCATAGGTTTCATTGTCGGGAAAAGCAAAACGTCTCTTATGCTATATTGGTCAGTAAAAAGCATTACAAGTCTGTCAATGCCTATTCCAAGTCCGCCCGTCGGAGGCAGTCCATACATAAGCGCGTTGACATAATCTTCGTCCATCATTTGCGCCTCGTCGTCGCCCTTTTCTCTCTCTTTGACTTGTGACATAAATCTTTCTTTCTGGTCGATTGGGTCATTCAATTCTGAGAAAGCGTTGCCCATTTCTCTCGCGCAAATAAAGAATTCAAAGCGCTCGGTAAGACGCGTGTCGCTGGCTTTCTTTTTTGCAAGCGGAGAAACTTCGACTGGATAATCGAGAATAAAAGTTGGTTGAACAAGGAAAGGTTCTACTCTTTGGTCGAAAACTTCATAGAGCAATTTGCCCCAAGTCGTGTCCCCTTCGATATCAATTCCGATAGCTTTTGTCTGAGCCTTGAGCGTGTCGATGTCGTCCGTCGCGCCAAAGTCAATATGGCAAAATTCGTTGACCGCATCGACCATAGTAAGGCGCTTCCACGGTGTCTCAAGGTTTATTTCTTCCCCTTGATAATTGATGTGCAAGCTGCCCTTGACCTTTGTCGCAATGTGGGCAAAAAGTTGTTCTGTGATGTCCATCATTCCGTTGTAGTCAGTATACGCTTGATACAATTCGATAGTAGTAAACTCTGGGTTGTGCTTTGTGTCCATTCCTTCGTTGCGGAAAAGTCTGCCCATCTCATAGACCTTTTCAAAACCGCCCACGATAAGTCTCTTGAGATAAAGCTCAGGCGCGATGCGCATAAACATATCAATATCGAGAGTGTTGTGGTGCGTCACAAACGGACGAGCCGTCGCTCCGCCAGCGATTGTGTTCAAGATTGGAGTTTCCACTTCCACAAAGCCAAGGTTGTCCAAATAAGCGCGAATGGCGCTGATAATTCTGCTTCTTGTGATAAAAGTGTCTTTGACCTCTGGGTTTGCAATCAAGTCAACATATCTTTGACGATAACGCAAGTCAGTGTCTTTGAGACCGTGGAATTTTTCTGGCAATGGCAAAAGTGACTTTGCAAGCAAAGTAGCTTTTTCTGCGTGGATAGAAATTTCGCCCATTTTTGTAGTAAAGACATTGCCTTCGAAGCCAACCATATCGCCTACGTCATATTTTTTGAATTCGGCATAATTGTCTTCGCCAAGAGAATCTCTGCTTACATAGAGTTGTATTGACCCCGTGCAGTCGAGCAAATTGCCAAAGCTAGCCTTGCCCATGACGCGTTTGGACACCAATCTGCCCGCGACAACGACTTTTTTGCCTTCATAATCGGCATAGTTCGCTTTGATAACGCTTGCGTAAGCGTCTTTCTCGAATTTTACAATCTCGAACGGATTTTTGCCGTCCGCGACCAAGCCCGCAAGTTTGTCTCGACGAGCTTGCAAAATGTCATTCAAATTCTCTTGTGTTTGTTCCATATTATTTTCCTATCTCCAAAATTTTGACGTCATAATTGAAGTCTGGCATATGAACGGTAACAGTTTCGCCGACTTTTTTGCCAATAATGGCTTGCGCCAAAGGCGAGTCGTTGCTTATGCTTCCGCTCAAAATTGACGCTTCCGAGTGACCTACGATAGAATATGTCAATTCTTCATTCATCTCGATATCAAGAATTTTCACCTTTTTTCCTACGATAACTCTGTGCGAATTTGTTGCGCTTTCTTCGATAATAACCGCATTGTCAAGTTGCAATTCCATTCTTTTGATATCAGCTTCGATGAGCGCTTGCGCCTCTTTTGCCGCATCATATTCTGCGTTTTCTGACAAGTCGCCATATTCTCTCGCTGCTTTTATATGTTCGCTTGCTTCGCGGCGCTTCACCGTTTTGTAATAATCTAATTCCTTTACAAGGTTCTCATAACCTTCTTTTGTCAACAAAAAATCTTTAGCCATTTTTCCCTCCTAGTTGTTGTGTATGTTATTTGCTCTATAGCTGAGAACAAGCAAGCTCTCGCTCATAGAAATGTTTTCTACCGCTACGTCATTTGCGACAGTCAAATTGAGTGGCGCAAAATTCCAAATAGTTTTAATCCCCAAGTCAACAAGTCTGTCGGCAACTTCTTGCGCGACTGCTTTTGGCGTGGCGATAACCGCCATGTCTACTCTGTTGTTGTTGACATAATTTGCAAGCTCGTCCATCGAATAAATGTGCACTGAGTTGATATCTTCGCCAAAACGCGCGACGTCAAACATTGCTTGCACCGTAAAGCCATATTTTGCAAAACCTTGATAGCCAGCCAACGCGTGACCAATATTGCCCGCGCCCACGACAATAAGATTGTATGCCCTGTCCAAGCCCAATATTCCTGACAATTCTTCGACCAACTTCGCGATATCATAGCCATAACCTTGTTGACCAAAACCGCCAAAATTGCAAAAGTCTTGTCGCACTTGCGACGCTGTAATATCAAGCATCTGCGCCAACATATGCGATGACACTTTGTCCTTGCCTTGTTCTTGCAAAAGTTTGAGCTGTCTGTAATATCTTGGCAATCTCTTGATGACCGCTTCTGAAATAATTTTTTTGTCCATACTTTACCCCCAACACATAAAAGTCGCGCGCCATTTTTGCCTTCGCAATCAACCGATTGAACGAAAATTGTGCCTTGTGCGCGTGATATTGATATTTATAAAAAAACAAATTTATGAGAATTATCTCATAAACTTATTCCGTTCCAACTTTTAAGTTATTATTATTTTATATGCTGACGAGTGATTTGTCAAGCGCTTTCCAAAAGTTTGTTTAACTTTTATCAATAAATAACCAAGAGATGTGCTCCAATGACAATTTTTTACTTTTCTTGTCGCAAAACGCCGAAAAAAAGCGTTTTAATAAGCTATTATTAAAACAAATTACTTTTGCTTTCTTCCAAATTACCGTCGCTTGTTGTCGGAATTTTTGCGATTGTCACTTTTTGTGTGTATTATTCCAATCAACCTTGTTGTCGGAATTTTTGCGATTGTCGCTTTTTGTGTGTATTATTCCAATCAACCTTGTT
>JAVXBP010000097.1:0-3704 GCA_036659935.1 Clostridia bacterium | reverse complement strand
AGTACCGACAAAACTGATACGCAGTGAAGTTTTCGATTGGTCGGTAAATGCTCAAAGCCATATGCAAGGTCGCACACCAAGCGCCGTCGAACTCAACACTCCCGTTATTACCATACCTTGATTGACGAGAATGCCGCTTTTGTTGATTTGAGAGACGATATCTGAGCTTGTGCCGGCGGTACGCAAGCAATAAGCTCCGCCACCGTCGCCTTTGAGAGAGTTGCTATAATATACGCCATTGGCGCGTGCAAAGTCGCTGGCGACCGCCTTTTTGCCGAAGTTGTAGTCTATGTTGGTGACGTCGGAATAAGACAAAAGGAAAACTTTGTCGCGCGTGGTGTTGGTTTGGCTGTCGGCATATTTGTTGGGCAAAAGGTCGCCGTTGGCGTTCTTGTCCTTGAAAGAAACGTCGCCGTTGCAACGCAAAGATTTTGGAATGATTTTTTCTTGGTCGGCGAGCGAAAAAGCCTTGTTGACAAAGCCGTCATTGAGCCAATTGCGAATGTCGCTGTGCTCCCAATTGTTGGCGAACGGCTTGATTGTTTTCGTGGGGTCGGCTGGGTCAGGCAACAAAGCGCCTGTTTTTGTGTTGTAATATTCCCCGTCATTGAAGTTCATATTCACGCCCGACAAAAAGGCTTGATTGTCGAGAAGCAACTCTGTCGTAAGGAATTTTTCGCCATTGCTGGCGGTCAAAACTTGCCATTGAATCGGTTCGATTTTGAAAAAATATTGCCTGCCACTAATTATCTCGGTTGTGTCGGCAAAAACGGAGTTTTTCGCATAAGGTTTCGCGATGAGCGCGGCATACTTGCAGTTGTCGAACGAGCTGACATAATAGCCGTCGGCTTGCGGTTGGGCGGACATTTTTTCTTCCGCCTCGAATGACGCCAATGTTTGTGGATAAGCGCCGAACTCGACGACATTTGCGTCGTTCATTTTGCGGAAAGTCGCCTTGACGGTGACATCTTTTTCTGGCATAACGAAGTTTGCGAAAGTGTCTTGTCCGTCGTTTGTGACGGCAAGCGCGTGATTGTTTGCGCGCAAAGAATCTTTGACAAGCTCGCAACCGCCCGTGATTTTCACCTTGAGAAAGACAGTTTCGCCCGGCAAAGCGCGGTCATTGCTGGCGGTTATTCCACCATAATTGTTCGGGTCAGGCGCAATCGCGATTTGATAATAAACAGGCACGCGCGCAAATTCCGCCGTAATCTCGACGTTGTGTTTTGGCATAACGAATTCTCTTTCCGTCTCGACGCCGTTGGCTTTGAGCGAATTTGGCACAAGTTTGTAACCTTCGTCTGGGCGGACAGAAAGGATAACTTTTTCTTTCGCTTGGAAAGTTTTTGATTGCACAAGCACGCGCCCGTTTTCCATTGGGGCAACGGTGACGGTGTAAGTTTTTGGCGCGCAACCAGCAAAGGCGGCGATTGCCAAAATTGTCAGCATTGTCAAAGCGATTATTTTCTTAAATTTCTTCATATTTTCCTTTATTCTCAATACATATCGACCATTTTGAGTTTTTGAACGAGTTTGTTGGCGCAAGGTTTTCTTGCTTTATTATAATTTGCAAAGCTGATATAATTATTAAACTTGTCATTTTTCGGCGCAAGTTTTTTTGTAACAAATTTCTTTTGTAACAACTTTTTTTGCTCGCGATTTTTTGGTCACTGTTGTTTTGCGTTGCAAGTTCTTTCGTAACAACTTTTGTTGCTTGCGATTTTCTTTCTTTGCAATTTTGTTGGCTGTTGTTTTGCTTTGCTATTTTATTTTAACAAACTTTCGCTCAATAGTCAATCGCATTTTTGTTTTCCTGTTGTTTCTAGAATTTTCTCCAACACTTTTCTTTCAAAAACTCTTTGATTTTTTCGCAGTCCTTGCCCTCATAGAATTCTATCAACATTCTTTTGAATTGCGCGACATTTTGCTCGTCAATCGCGAGCAAGCCTTCGCCGTTGGCAATCATAAAGTGGTTGGCAAATATCACCGCCGCCCTTTTGTTGCCGTCGTTGAAAATTTGTTTTTTCATACAATAAAGGCACAAGTCAATCGCCTTGTCGATTGGCGCGGTTGGCTGATTGACGATGTTTTCGAGTTCTTCTTTGACCACGCTTTCGAACGGCAACGTCGGGACATACGACGACCCACCGATAAAGACAGGCACAGCCCGAATTCTTCCGCCGTCTTGGAAGAACCCTTCGTTGACGATTTTTGCGACATAGCTCAGCACAAAAAAGCTTGAGCGCTCTTGCAAAACGTCCTTGTCGAGAATAAAATTCCACGCGTGTTTCAAATTCAAAATTTTTTGCACGTCGGACGCTTTCATTCCGACGACTTCGCCATTGTCGATTATCGTTTCCGTTTGCGGAAAGGTGGTCGCGACGCCTTCCAAAATTGCTTGGTCATAAATATTTGCTTTCAAATTTATTTTTGCAAAGTCGAGATTGAGCTCAACCCTTGGCGACAATTCGCCTGCGCGATATCCCAACAAAGCGAGCTGTTTTTCGAGCTGTTTGATTGCTCTTTTGAGCGCCCTTGCTTCTTTTGTGTCGCGCAAAAGTGTTTGGAACAAAACTTCTGAGAACTTGTCCACATATTGCGACGAAAGTTTGCCGAGCTCTCTTTTGCGGATATAGATATATTTTCCGCTTTGATTTTCTTTGACTTCTGGCGCGCCGTCATAAGGAATAAGCCCGAGCCGCGTTTGCAAGTCGGCTTTTTGGCGCAACAATTCTTGGACTTTTTCGAAGTTGTTTTCCATTGTAACACTCCTTTAGGGAACTTTCTTGACTATATTATATACAATAGTTCCCCAAAATGCAAGCATAATAACAACTTTAGGGAACTTTTCAACCAATTTGTTGCAAGAAAGTTCCCTAAAATGATTTTCGATTGGTTTTGCTTTTCCGCAAATATTTCGCAATTCCAGTTATGATTTTGCTGATAATTTTGCTTGCTTTCCTTGTTGTCAACGACATGAGCAACGCATTCAAATTCAAGGCGCACGAGCTGTTGGTTTTGAAGTCTCTCGGCGCGAAAAAGATAGATATCGCAAAAGTATTTGGACTTTTCTCGGCTTTTGTAATCGTGTTGGAGCTTGTCTGCGGACTGGGGCTCGGCGCGCTTGCGATAGTGGCTGTCAACGCGATTTTGCTCAACTTGAACACGCTCCAAGGCATTGTTGTGCTGACTGTCGACGGTGGCGCGATGGCGATTGCCGCGGCGATAATCGTGGTTGTGAGCGCCCTTGCGCTGACTTACAACACCTTGCGATACAATGACAAAAACTTGCGCAAGTCATTCCAAAACACAAAAAAATAAAGCGCGCAATTGTCACCGACGATGCCTACTCGAAAAACTTTTGTTTTTTGGAAGTTTTTCGAGTAGGAAAAAATAGAACGCGTTCCAAGAAAATAATTTTGCATTTTGTCGCGGAACTGTCAACAAGGTTTTTTGTCTTGCTAGGGCGGTACAATTTGTACCCCTGTTGAATGTGACTATCTACAAAACACGCCCGCGGTCTTTCGACTGCGGGCGCGCTTATTTTTTTTGTTTCGCGACACTTTCGCGATTGTCTCGCTTGCGTTCTCACTTTTGCGATTGTCTCGCTTGCGGTCACACTTTCGCGATTGTCTCGCTTGCGGTCACGCTTTTGCGATTGTCTCGCTTGCGTTCTCACTTTCGCGATTGTCTCGCTTGCGTTC
>JAVXBP010000096.1:0-3766 GCA_036659935.1 Clostridia bacterium | reverse complement strand
AAAAACAAACCAAAAATTGAGCAATTTATAATATAATACAAATCAAAAAAGAAATAAAATTAAATATAATACAAGAACAAGGTCGCTGTCCACAAAGACAGTGACCTTGTTCTATTGTCGAGAAAAGAAAACACGCGAATATTCTCAAATGTCTTGCAAATATTCGCGCGTATTATTTATTTTGAATTTTGTTCTCAAGGCAGCGCCTTTGACTTATTTTGGTTGAGCGTTTTTGTTGGCAAGTTTTTTTACTTTTGCATCGTCAATCAAATTGTGCAGTCCGTGCCAATGCAAAGGACGGCGCTTGAACCAACTTTCTTCCGCGCTGGCGCGCAATTTGTTTGGAAAGCAATGCTGCATTTTGGTCGGAGTGTAGCCTTGTTTTGCAAGGAACTTGTTGTAGCCGTCCAAGCGGTTGCGCCAATCGGAAAAGAGCCTTCCGCCAATCGGCGACCACATCAATTCGCTGAGCGAGCCGAGACGGGGGATAGTCATATAGATTGCTTTGCGGTAAGTCGGAACATATTCCGTCCACAGCGGAGCTTCGACGCCGAGCATATTTTGTGGGTTCAAGCCGTCGAGTTCTGGCGACATCTTATAAGTGCGCTCGACAGGAACCATTTTGTAAGGTAGGTCGAGATAGGTCGAGCCAGAGAAAGAATAGATTACTTTTCTGCTTTTCGCGTTGCAATCGTCGACGATATCTTTGAGTTTTTCTTTGTTGTCATAGTGCCAAATTTGCCAAGTTATATCTCCGCCGACAGTGCCTGACGGATAAATCTCGTTCCACATAATGGCGGTTTTGCCTTTTGAAGAAAGATATTGCGCAATCTTGTTCATAAAATAAGCTTGCAGTTGGTCGCAATTTTCCAAGCCAGCGGCTTTCATTTTCGCCTGGCAATTCGGGCAAATTTCCCAACGCATTTTTGGCGCTTCGTCTCCGCCGATATGGATATATTTGCTGTCGAAAAGCTCGATTATCTCGTCGAGAACGTCATATACAAAGCGATAAGTCGCATCCTTTCCTGCGCAAAGAATGTCGTGCTTGACGCCCCAATGAGTCGCCACCGGCAAGTCGCGGTCAAAACAGCTCAAATATGGATAGCACGAGATTGCGGCTTGCATATGCCCGGGCATGTCAATCTCAGGAATAACTTCTATTTGGCGAGCGTGACAATAAGCGACAATGTCTTTTATTTCCGTCTGAGTATAGAAACCGCCGTGCTTTTTGCAATTGAAGTTCGTGTGCGTTCTCCAACCGCCCTTTGTCGCGAGCAAAGGATATTTTTTGATCTCAATTCTCCAACCTTGGTCTTCTGTGAGATGCCAGTGGAAAATGTTAATTTTGTGCAAAGCGCACAAGTCAACAAGCTTTTTTATCTCGTCAACCGAATAAAAATATCTGCCGACGTCCATCATAAAGCCCCTGTAAGAATATTGTGGCTTGTCCTCGATGACAGCGCACGGCAAGTTGTTGTCATAGGCGCTCGCAAGTTGTATCAATGTTACAAACGCATAGAAAACCCCCGCGCGACAAGCGGAAGTGACCACCACGCCGTCTTGAGTAATTTCTAGGCGATAACTTTCGGCAGAATTGCCGTCTACGGAAAAATTGTCGTCGCAAACAAGTCTCAACCAACGGAAGTTGTCAATTTGTTCAAAGTCTTTGAGCGTGAGCAATTCGCTTCCTATTGGGAAGTAGCCATTACCTTCCATAATTTTGTAAGGATAAGGTGTAATATTCAACATATTTCGACTCCTTTTCTTGTAATTTTTGTGTCATAAAACTCATATCTTCTATTATACATTAAAAATCGCGATTGGTCAATAGAAAAAATCGAGAAAGTTAACCAAAGGTGGAAAATTGAGCGCAATTTGCGGTGAATTATTTCTATACAAAAGGCACGAAAAGTGCATACGAATTAGCTCACGGATATGCAATCTTAAAGTCGAGAAAAAAGCGTAAAATTTTCTCGTTAGAAATATTAAATCGACATAAAACGCACTATTTTTCGACAAATATCGCGCAAGGTGTTTTTGCCGACTTATCCACACGAACAAGTGTTTTTGTGGATAAGTCTGTGGATAACTCGTTCAAAAGGGGGATAACTGGGGCAAAAGTCGCTTTTTAAGAGACTTTTAAGCGTTGGTGAATAGAAAAATGTATATGTCCAAAAAGTGTATAATATCCATATCAATCGCGTGCGTTTTTTGCGTCATTTTGTTGGGCTGTGGGGGCGTTTCTTTGGCGACGGCTGGACACAATCGCGCGACGATAATTGTTGACGCGGGACACGGCGGAAGCGACGGGGGAGTTGTCGGCTCGCAAGGGCAAAAAGAGAGTGATATCAACCTTGCAATCGCCTATATTTTGCAAAATGAGCTGGCAAATTGCAACTTTGACGTCGTGATGACGCGCGTTGACAAAAACGCATTGGGCGCGACCAAAAAAAAGGATATGCAAGCGCGCAAACAAAAGATTGTCGAGACGCGTCCCAACCTTGTGATTAGCATTCACGCAAACAAATTTTCCAACAAAGACCGCCGTGGCGCGCAAGTTTTCTATGACGACAGCAAGATAGGAAAATATTTTGCCGACAATATGCAAGCGCGGCTCAACCAAAATGTCAACGCTCGCTTTTGTGGACGAACGAACTTGCAAGCGTTGGGCGGAGACTTTTTTATCACAAAGTGCGCGCCTTGCCCAAGCATAATCGTGGAGTGTGGCTTTCTTTCCAATCTCGAGGACGAAAAACTGTTGATGAGCGTTGAATATCGTCAACTGTTGGCGAAAGAAATTTGCGCGGTGGCGCAAAATGCCTTTGAGTAAAAAGGAATTTTTTAAAATAAAAACAAACAAAATAAAAAAACCAATGTTTGAAAATTTAACAATTAAGAAAGATGTAAGTAAAAAATGAAAAAGTTGAGCCGTGGCAAAAGTATCTCCGTTGGAAATTTGTTTATTGACAAAAGGTAACATATTTTATGACGATATTTTTCTGCAAGGCGAATTTGACTTTGACATTTGATTGAATTTTGTTTATAATAGAGACAGAAAGTTTGTCGAGAGATTGCAAAAATTGTTGCGAATATATAGAGTTTCTTTCCACATAATAGTTGGCGAGGTGAAAAATGGAAAGAATGAGACAAGTCGCGATTGTCATTGTCGCTTTGATTTGCGCGTTGACAAGTTTTGTTTTTGTCGCAAGCCTGGTTGAGTTGGCGACGAGCGCAACCGCGGAAAGCATTGCCACAAGTCAAATTGATAGTATTGATAGTGACGCAACCGCAAAGGCGGACAACGCAACCACAAGTTTCGGCAACGCGACCACACTCGCAACCACAAGTTTCGGCAACGCAAAAGCGCTCGCAATTACAAGTTTCGACACCGCAAACGCACTCGCAACCGCGCGAGAAAATAGCGTGGATATCGCGACAAAAGCCACCGCAAGCGACAGTCTCGGCAAGGTTGTCATACTTATGTATCACAACATTTTGCCTGACAGTTATTCGCCAAGGGTATACAGCGTGTCGCGGTCGGCGCTGGAAAGGGACTTCCAGTTTCTTGCAAACAACGGCTACAACGTGATAAGTTTCGAGTTTGTGCGTGATTGTATCGCGAGCAGAAATGCGCTTCCGCCAAAGAGTGTAATTCTCACTTTTGACGATGGCTATTACAACAATTTGCGTTATGGCTTGCCACTGTTGCAGAAATATAATTATAGCGCGCTGTTCTCCGTCGTGGGGGAATATACCGCTTACGGCA
>JAVXBP010000095.1:0-3899 GCA_036659935.1 Clostridia bacterium | reverse complement strand
AAGCGACGCGCTCGCCACAACAAAAGCTATCAACAAAAACAATTGTGCGCGGTGAAAAAATATAAAAAAGTGAGCTATCAGCTCACTTCGATGATTGTTTAATATTTGTTGTCAGGACTTTTCCGCGGATATTTTCTCCGCTCATTCCATAACGTCTTCGTTGCTTTTTTGACCAACATTATATTGCTTTCTTGTCTCGTCCATTTCGAAAAATGACGCGGAATTGATGCAATTTGTATAAAGAAAGCCTTTCAACAGCTCTTTTTTGTTCTCGTCATTGTAATAATCAATAAGTTTTGCATTGAACTCATTTACGTCTCTGTCTTCTATCGTCAAAAGTCCGCAGCCATTGTCAATCAAATATTTGTTTGTCGCAATAAAAGCCGTTCTCTTGTTTCCGTCCCAAAACAACTGTTTTTTGCAACAATAACAATACAACTCCAACGCGCGTTCTGTGTGACTTTTTGCTTGCGACAAAATTGCGTCGATATCTTCCGAAGTTTTCTCTTGCGACGGAATTTGCGGAACATAATCTGTCCCCCCGATACCAACTCGCCCTTTTCTCAAAACGCCCCATTCCAAACTTTTGTCGCGAGAAACGTCTTCGTTAATTCGGCATATAAAGTCCAAACTTATTGGAGCATTTGCATTGGACAAAGTATATTTCCACGCGGCTTTCAAATTGTGGACAATCAATATCTCGTCCATATTTAGCCGTCCAACATTTGCGCCGTCGACGATTGCTTTTGTCTCTGGAAAAGTTATATTTACGCCTTCAACTCTCGCGCCACTGTAAATATTGCTCACAAGCATTTTTTTTGCTATAAACATATTTTGTTCTTTTGTTAAACAATATTTATTATCCATTAATTTGCCGACCCTTATTTTTTCTATTATATTTTATTTTCTATAACGCTCAAATTTATTCGATAGAAATAAAGTAGTGATAGTGAGGTTGACCGCCATAATAGCAAACGATATCAAAGTCAGGATAGGCGTCTTCCAACTCTTGAACGAGATTGTCCGACTCTTCTTTTGTGATATTGTCGCCATAATACAATGTTACGACTTCGCTTTCTTCGTCAACAAGCCCGTCGACAACATTGCGCGCGCACTCATTCACATTGTTTGATTTTGCAATAATTTTCTTGCCGTCGAGCCCGATTATGTCGCCCGCTGTGATATCAAAACCATCTAATTTTGTTGTTCTAACCGCGCAAGTAACTTCTCCGCATTTTACGTTTTTGAATGCTTTTGTCATCTCGTCTGCGTTGACTTTTATGTCAAATTCTGGGTCAAACGCAATCGCGGAATGTATGCCTTGCGCAACTTCTTTGGACGGAATTACGCAAACTTTTTTCTTTGTCAACTCGCAAACTTTTTCTGCCGCGAGAATAATATTGCCATTGTTTGGCAAAATGATAATATTGTCAGAATTGATTCTTTCGACCGCGTTGAGAATGTCTTCCACGCTCGGATTCATAGTTTGTCCACCTTCGATAACTTCGTCGATTGACAAGTCTTTGAAAATTTTCGCAAGCCCTTCGCCCGCGCAAATAGCGATTGTGCCAATATCTTTTTTGTTGGCAAGCTTTGTCTTTTGGATAGCGCGATTTTGCTCAAGCATATTTTCTATCTTAACTTTGTCCAATTCGCCAAGCTCGAGAGCATATTTAAGCGCCATATTTGGTTGGTTGGTATGCACGTGAACTTTGATAAAATTGATATCACCGATAGCAATCACACAATCACCGATAGCCATAAGTTTGTCTCTTAACTTTTCGATATGTTCTTCTGTCACAAACTTCTTGATATTGATAACAAAATATTCTGTGCAATAAGCAAATTTGATATTTTCCAAGTCGTGCTCGTCACCGCCATAAGCGGCAAAAGTTGGCGCTGGCGTCGCGGAATCTTGTTCTTCCGCAACTTCTGGAATCTCATTGCCACGCAAAACTTCCAAATAACCCTTGAACACGCAAAGCAAACCCATACCGCCTGCGTCTACTACGCCCGCTTTTTTGAGCACGGGGAGCATATCAGGAGTTTTGCTGAGAATCTCATCGCCTTTTTTGATGAGCATATCGAAAAATTCTAGGAAGGAAATATATTTGCTCGCAATTGCTGGAGCGCTTTCCGCCATAAAACGAATGACGGTGAGAATTGTGCCTTCTTTTGGCTTTGTAACTGCTGTGTAAGCAACGTCTCTCGCAATAGCCAACGCGGACGCAAACGCCTTTGTGTTGACTTGTTTGGCTTCCGCCAACGACTTGCAGAGACCCTTGATTATTTGCGACAAAATGACGCCTGAGTTGCCACGCGCGCCCTTGAGAGCGCCTCTCGCGTAAGCGTTGAGAACATCTTCTCTCTCGTCGCTGTTCGAGTCATTTATCTCTTTGATGGCTGACGCCATTGTAAGTGTCATATTTGTGCCAGTGTCGCCGTCAGGAACAGGAAACACGTTGAGCGCATCGACATTTGCCTTGTTTGCCTTAAGATATTTATATCCGCCATTGAACATTGCGATCAATTGCGCTGTTTCTAATATTTTCATAGATAATTCTCCATACTAAACCCTAACCCCAACGACGTTAACTATTACGTTGTCAACACGCATGCCCGTGTATGACTCAACATTGTAATTAACTGTCTCAGAAATGGAATCGGAAATGGCCTTAATATTTACTCCGCCTTTGAGCACAACAAAAAGCTCAATATTAATCTTGTTGTTGATAGTGGTAACTTTTACCCCTTTGCCAACGTGAAAACGATTGAATAACTCACTTATTGTATCGGTCAAAGTGCGTGACACCAAATCTACAACCCCGTAACAATCTATTGCGGCATAGTATGCCGTCATAGCAATTGCGTTGTCTGTGATATTTAATTTTCCATAGAAATTCGATGTTTTGATTGCCATACGCTTATAATACACTTTTTCTTGTTAATTTGCAAGCAATTTTATTAATATTTAGTCCATTGATATTGATATATATGTTTTTTTGTAAAATTATTTGAAAAACACTGTCAATTCTGTTGCTAATTTTGTGGCGAGGTGATATTATAGTTTATGCAAGATTTTAAGCAGGAGGTATCAAAAATGTCAAGAGTATGCGCAATTTGCAGTAAAGGACAATTGACCGGAAACAAAGTGAGCCATTCAAACCGTAAGTACAAACGTGCTTGGGGCGCAAATGTTCAAAAGGTCAGAGTAGCCAAACAAAACGGCTCTGCCGAAAATATTTATGTCTGCACAAGATGTCTTCGCAGCGGTTTGGTAGAACGCGCTTAATTTCCCTATATTGTTAGCGAAAATCAAGGTAACCATTTTTTGGTTATCTTTTTTTTGCAGTTTTGTAAGTTTTTTTGTGATTATCACCCTGTTTTTGTGAGATAATTGGAGCTTTATGTTAGACAAAATGTGAGTTTGTCGCCCTGTTTAGCGATATAATTTGAGTTTTGTGTCATATCTTCTGCAAGACATTTGGAGCTTTATGTTAGACAAAATGTGAGTTTGTCGCCCTGTTTAGCGAGACAATTTGAGCTTTATGTCATATTTTTTGCAAGACAATTGGAACTTAATGCGAGACACAATACAAGCTTATCGCCCTGTTTTTGTGAGATAATTGGAGCTTTATGTTAGACAAAATGTGAGTTTGTCAATACTTTTAATTTTTTTGTGAGCATTATTTTTTGTGAGCATTATTTTCTATTCGATATCAACAACAATAGTTTGAATTTTTTTCTTTTGGACAAAAAAAGCGAGTTGCGACAATCATTTGCAGCAACTCGCGATATTTTTTCGCAATGTGTTTAATTCTTTTTTCCCTTGCAGAATACACGGAAAAAACCTTTCAGCAGTTTAGGAGATTTAAAACAAAAAATTTTCATATACGCCT
>JAVXBP010000094.1:0-4323 GCA_036659935.1 Clostridia bacterium | reverse complement strand
ACAGTAGAACAGTAAAACAGTAAAACAGTAGAAAAGCAAAACAAAATAATTAATTTAAAAAATAGATACGGTAAAGATAAAATAACATATAATAAAAAAAGAAAGCCAAACTTGCATTTGACTTTCTTGCGCTTGTGTGTAATTTGTAGAATTACTTTTTGTCGCTGTCCTTTTGCTCGTCGGCAGGCTTTTCTTCGACTGGCTTTGGCGCTTTCGGTTGCTTTGTTGGCTTGTCAGCTTTTGCAACTTTATCTTTTGCGTTGTCAGCTTTTGCGACAGCGTTTTGACTATCGTCAGCTTTTGCGACAGTTTCTTGAGCGTTGTCAGCGTTGGCAAAAATTTCGTTCGCGTTGTCGGCTTGCGCGACAGTGTCTTTCTTTGGTTCTGGAACAATTGCAATTCCGCTTGCCACGCCGTTGGTTGTGTTTGTCGCGCCATCGGTGGCAGGAATTTCCGTCCTATAAGAATTCTTTTTGTCCATTCTTTCGTCGATTGATTGAATAATTTCTTGCGACGTTTTGCCTTCGAAAAGCATTTCTACTTCGTTGGTATAGATTGTTTCTTTCTCATAGAGAACCTTGACCATATTGTCAAGAACCGCGCGGTGAGCCTTGATAATCTCAAGCGCGCGAGCATAGCAAGTGTCAAGAATCGCCTTTATCTCGTTGTCGATGACGCCGCCGAGCTGTTCGCTGTAAGAGTGTTGCGCGCCATAGTCTTTGCCCAAGAAAACTTCTTGACCGCCACCAAGGAAGATTGTGCCAATCGCTGGCGACATTCCCCACTCGGTAACCATGCTTTTTGCGATTGAGCTTGCGCGTTCGATATCGTTGGACGCGCCCGTCGAGATGTCGTGAATGACAATTTCTTCCGCGGCTCTGCCACCAAGCATCATTGTAATCATATCGAGCAGTTTGTTTTTTGTTACGTGGCTGTCGTCTGTCTCAGGGCGTGTCAGCGTGTAGCCGGCAGCCATTCCACGCGGAATGATGCTGACTTCTTGCACTTCGTCACAATAAGGCAAAACTTTTGCGATAATCGCGTGCCCAGCCTCGTGATAAGACGTGATACGCTTGTCGCTTTCGGTGATAAGACGGCTCTTTTTCTGTGGGCCGGCGATAACTTTGTTGATAGCTTCCAAGATATCTTCCATAACGATAACGTTGCGGTTTTCTCTCGCAGCCAAGATTGCGGCTTCGTTGAGCAAGTTTTCGATATCAGCGCCCGAGAAGCCAGTCGTCATGCGCGCGAGCACCTTGAAAGTCACGTCAGGAGCGAGCGGTTTGTTGCGAGAATGCACCTTGAAAATCGCCTCTCTGCCTTTGACGTCAGGCACGTTTACATAAATTTGTCTGTCAAATCTGCCCGGACGCATAAGCGCTGGGTCAAGAATATCCGCGCGGTTTGTCGCCGCCATAATGATAATTCCGTCGTTTTTGTCGAAGCCGTCCATTTGGACAAGCAGTTGGTTCAAGGTTTGTTCGCGCTCGTTGTGACCGTCGCCAATGCCTGCGCCACGCAATCTTCCGACCGCGTCAATCTCGTCAATAAAGATAATGCAAGGCATATTTTTCTTGGCTTGTTCGAACAAGTCACGCACTCTCGCCGCGCCTGTGCCGACAAACATTTCGACAAAGTCAGAACCGCTTATTGAGAAAAACGGAACGCCACTTTCGCCTGCGACAGCTTTCGCAAACAATGTTTTGCCCGTGCCAGGAGGACCAATAAGTAAGACGCCCTTTGGAATTCTTGCGCCAAGGTGAGTGAACTTTGCTGGGTTTTTGAGAAAGTCAACAATCTCTTGCAACTCGTCTTTTTCTTCGTCAGCGCCTGCCACGTCAGCAAATTTTACGCCAACGTTGAGATTGACTCTCGCCTTTGTCTTGCTGAAGTTCATAGCTTGTTTGTTGGCTCCGCCAGAACGGAACATAAAGAACAACAACACGCCCATCGCGATGAGCGACAAGGCTGGGAATATCCAACTTGTCCACGAACCGCTGTTTGGATTGTTATATTTCCATTGTGGAGTTGTCCACGTTTCGTCGCCCTTGTGCGCCGCGGCAATCTCGTCAATTTTGTCCGTCAACGATATGCGACTTGGCAACATAATGTAATAATCGGCAAGTTTGGTCGGGTTTTTGAAAAACTTGTCCACGGTTGTTTTGGTAGAATTTTTGACAAGAACATACGCGGTGTAGTTGTCGCTGAAATATATCGCCGCAACCTTTCCTTCTTCGAGAAGGGAAATTACGCTGTCTTGTCCGCCATAAGGTTTCTCTTTTGGGCCTCCAGTGTTGCCGAGAAGTAGCCAAATCACCACGCACAACAGCGCGACGGCGACGGCAATGGTAACCCATTTTATAATATTATTTTTTTTGCTCACAATAGCCTCCAATAACTACGCTTATATCTTGTCGATAACTGTCAGTGCAAAAAGCTTTGAGAATATTTGTTGCGCAAAGAAGTTGTTTTGCATAGACAATAGAAATTTAATAGTCTAGTTTATCTTAATATAAATTCTTAAAATAGTCAAGTATAAAACGTATGCTAGGAATGTAAAATAATATTAAAATGCGCAATTTATCAACAAATTCGCCGTTTTTTGCGCCAAATTCTCAACGAATTCTCTGTCGCGAGTTTTCAATTCCAACATTCTGTCGCCGTTCGCTTCGCCCACAACCGCCATTACGCCAATGTCGCCAACGCGTTTGCGGTCAGGGAAAAACGCTCCGCCGGGCTTAATTCCGGTGGCGGAAATTTTCAACTTTCCAATGTCGGCGCACGCGCCAAGCGTCGCGTCAATGACGACGGTTACGCTCGCTGGGTGGCGGACGGCAATCATCTCGCAATATTGCCAAACGTTGAGCGAAGTGACGGGGTTTTGGCTTGTGCCATAGACGAACGCGTCCACGTTGCGCGCGAGCAAAATATCGCCAACATACGCGCCGAGACAGTCGCCAGTAATTTTTGTTGTGCCTATGCACAGAAATACTAATTTTTCCATAAGCGGAGTTTTGACACAAAATTATGTTTTATTCTTGCGACGAAAAAGAAAACAAAAATGCGATAAAATATGTCAAAATTTTCGATTGAGAAAAAATTCGTCGATTGGAAAGTTCGATTATATCGTCTTTTTGCCCTTGCCGTGTCTTTTCGCGTGGTTTTGCGTCTTTTGGGAAAATTTTGCCTTGTTGGAAACTTAACAAATTTATTGTTTTTGCCCTTTGAGAATAAATGTGGCTTTTAAAAAATATAATTATATTGTGGTTTTTGTGTTGTTGAAAACATATATTAATAGAAATGCAGGAAAGTGTTCTCGTTGGAAACAAATATTTTAAGAAAGTATTGACTTTTTTTGCAAAATAGCATATAATTTTATTACAACATATAATACCATATATAGAGTGGTGGAATGTTGTTATATTTTCCTTGATAAGGGAAACTTATAAAGGGGGGCTACATATGAATATACTTTTAGCGGTAAACTTGCCAGTGTCATATACGACGATTGCGGTCGCTGTTTTGTTGCTGTTGATGTTTATAATTGGTGTCAGAAGTGGGTTTTTGCGTTCGGTGTTAAAGCTGGTTACGGCTGTCGGCGCGATTGTCGCTGCGATTTTTGGTTCTCCATTTTTGTACAACATAATAATTGTGCAACCGTTTGTGGAAAAACTTGGAAAGCTCAAAGAACCGCTTACGCAAGCAATTTCGTTTATCGGGGTTTGGCTGGCGGCTTTGATTGTTCTCAAAATCGTATGCGCGATTATCAACAAGGCGTTTGGTGGCGGAGACGGAGTTTTCAGCTCAATCAACAGACTTTTGGGTGGCGTGCTTGCCCTTGCGGAAGGCTTTTTGATAGTAATTTTGATTACTTATTTCTTGAATATGTTCTCGAACGTGGGTTTTGTCAAGACGATTATCGACAACGGTCAGGTGGACGTGTTTAGTAAATGGCTCTACAACAACAACCTTGTCGACCAAATATTCGCTTTCTTGAGCGAGAAAATACCGGCGTTCAAGACTTTCTTTGATTCGATAAAATCAATAATTCCTGTCCCGGCAAAATAATTGACGGCGGAAGTTGACAGTTGCCAAACAAAATGACACTTGCCAAAGCGAATAATGCGCTGGCGATTGTCGGGCAAACAGCAATTGATTGACGAAATGGAAGTTAAAAAAACTTTGACAGTTGCTCAACAAAAGGGCAGTTGGCAAACAAAAAAGAGTTGACGCTTGTCAAACAAAAAAAAGAAACAAAAAGTAATATTACCAAAAATTCCCAAAAGACCGCTTGCAAAACAGGCGGTCTCATTTATTATTCCA
>JAVXBP010000093.1:0-4331 GCA_036659935.1 Clostridia bacterium | reverse complement strand
GAAAACAACGCAAATCAAGGCGCAAACGCGACGCAAGAAAGCAATTCGGCGCACAACAACAATATTCAAAACGAAAACCAAAATCAAGACGGAAACTCAACGCAAGAAAGCAATTCGGCGCACAACAATAATATTCAAAACGGAAACAACACAAAGCAAGACGCAAACGCGACGCAAGAAAGCAATTCGGCGCACAACAATATTCAAAACGGAAACGCAAGCCAAAACAACTTGTCGAGTGACAATACGGCGCAAAACGCGACGGCTCAAACTCTCGCGGACGAGGCGCAAACTCAAGCTCTCGAGAACGCGGCTCACGCGCAAGCGCAAGAGATTGCGAACGCGGTGGCGGACATTGACACCTTGTTGGAAGACATTTGTTGGACAAAAATAAGCAAGGCGGAGCGCCACTTTTTGTTGTATTTTTCCGTTTGGCAAACGCTCACCTATGGTTGTTTTCTGCGCATAAGCGCGAGTGACAGCTCGACGATTGGCGAAAAGGAGGCGCGCTCGTTGATGAGCAAAATGCCACTTATCAAGTTTGAGCCGTTGATAAACGGTTTTACAATGCACAATTTGTTGAGAGAATTTGTTGTGGTGAAGTTCAACGATATCCCTGCGGAAGAAAAAAACATTATTCTGACGGCGGCGGGCGAGTTCGAAAAGGAGCGTGGCAACAACAAAAAGGCAGTGGCGCTTTTCTACAAAGCAAAAAATTACCGACAGTTGTTGTCTTGCGATATGAGCGGAATGTTGATGGAAAATTTTGGCGGTGTTGAGTTCAAAGAAATTGCGCTCGACATTTACAAAAATTGTGACGACGCGACCTTGCTCGCCTATCCTTTGTCGGCGTTGCGCGTGTGTTACGCGCTCTATGGCTCGGCGCAGTTTGCGGAATATGACGACTTTCTTGCAAGATTGCAAAGCTTGATTGAGCGTGGTGGCGACAACAATTTGCGTGGCGAATGGTTGTTGGTGTCGGCGTTCAAAGTGTTCCCAGACGTGGCGAAAATGACCGCGACTTATGCTGCGGCGGAAAAGTTGCTCACTCGCCCGTCGAAGATATTCACTTGCGAAGAACCTTACTTGTTCGGCTGCGCTTCTATGTGGTATCTTTTCTATTCGCAGGTCGGAAAAATGTTGAGCGTCGCGGACGAAATTGACAAAATGATAGCGCTCTACAACAGTCTCACCAACGGTCACGCGGCTGGGGCGGAGGCGCTCTATCGCGGTGAGGCATATTGCGTGCAAGGTCGGTTCGACGAGGCGGAAATTTTGGTTCGCACCGCTGCTCGCATGGCGGAAGTGAAAAAGAATGTGTCGATAATATACGGCGCGGCGTTGATTCAAGGCATAATAAGCGTTTATCGCGACGATATGATTGGGCTGGAAGAAGCGGTAAAATATCTCGAAAATCGCGCGATTGGCTATGAGTTTATGCAAGGCACGGCGCTGAACAAATTTATGACCGAGACAGTCAGGGGCTATTTGTTGGCGTTGTTGCTCGAGACGCAAGACAGCAGTTCTTGGACAAGAGAATGGACTTGCAGCGGCACGGAATTGACCTTTACGAACTTTATGGTCAAGACGACACAAATAACCGACCTAATTTTGCACAAAGAATACAAAAAAGCAATCGCCAACATTGAGGCGACGTTGAAGCTCGACAAGCGGTTGATATCCTTGCCGACAGAGAACTTTATGCGCGTGGGCTTGGCGTTGTGCTATCTTGCGATTGGCAATCTCTGGGCGGCGGGGCAAAACTTGGAAAAGTCGCTCGCGCTTGCCGAGCAGGACAAAAACTACACTTTTCTCGCTTGTTTCCGCAAATATCTTTTTGTATTGATGATGTTTCCGCCGATGAAATCAAAACACAGCGTGGCGATTGAAGAAATAAAAAATCTCAATCTCAGCTATTCGATAGTGCGCAAAAAGGCGATATTCGACTTTGTTTTGTCGGACAACGCGCTCCTTGCGGAGCTGACAGAAAGAGAACTGGAAGTCGCAAAGTTGGCGGCGGCAGGCAAGCGCAACAAAGAGATTGCGAAAGAGTTGTTTGTGTCGGAATATACTGTCAAAAACCATTTGGCGATGGTCTATCAAAAGTTGAATATCGACAGGCGCAGTCGCCTGATAGAAATGCTCAAATAAAAAAGCAAAAAACAGCCACGTCAAAAGGCTGTTTTTTTAACTTTGTCGAAAAGGCAATTTTTACATTTATTCGTTCCAATAAATGTCAAATTTTGTCGTAGTTTCAATATATTGATAAGTGGTGGAAAAAGTATTACAAAAACATAGCCATATACAATGGATAGGTTGTCAATCTATCGTTTTCGCCGACATTGCCGTCGACAAGTTTTATTCCGCGCATATCGCTGTTTTCGTTGAGTATTGTGCGCAGAGATTTTGCTTTGGTGTTGGCGGCTTTGACCTCGACGGGAAACACACTCGCATTCTTGGCAAGAACAAAGTCAAGCTCAAGCGTATTGTTGCGGTTGAAAAAATAAAGCGGAATATCGTGACTGCTTAATATTTGCGCGATAACATTTTCGAAAATTGCGCCCTTGTATATTCCCAAATTGCCGTCTATTATTTGAGCGGTTGTGCCGTCGTCCAGCATAGACACCAAGAGGCCAGTGTCGTTCATATATATTTTGAAATTGTTGTCGTCAGAATAGCCGACCAAAGGCAAATCGAGCGCGGAAAGGTTCTTGCAAATTGTGACGATGCCTGCATCAACGAGCCAGTTGATACTGCCGAGATACTTGCTACTTTTGCTGTTTTTCTCGACAACGCCATACATAAACTTCTTGTTTTCTTTGGCAAGTTGCGCGGGCACGCTTCTAAAACACGCTTTTGACTTTACCTTTTCGCCAGATTCGGCATATTTTGCAATATCGTTTTCATAATCTTTTACGATATTTCTTTGCATTTTTAATACCGTTGCATAATTGTGTTCCGTGACAAAAGAGTTGACGATGTCGGGCATACCGCCGACAACGATATATCGTTTGAACAATTCAAGCATTTTGTCGTTCATAGCGTCATTGACTTTTTCTCTGTTGTCAAAGCAATCTTTCAGTATGCTTATAATATGGTCGCTCACTCCGTTTGCCCACAAAAATTCTTCGAAAGTCAACGGGTGCATTTGCAAAAACTCAACATAGCCAGTTGGATATGACGCGACTTTGCTATAACTTATGCCAAGCATAGAGCCCGACGAGATGACGTCAAATCTTCCGTCGAGAGCGAAAAACTTCAAAGCGGTTCTTGCATTTGCGCACGCTTGAATTTCGTCCAAAAAAATGAGTGTTTTGTAAGGTTTGAGATTGTCGCCAAACGCGGAATATAGCGATATGTTTGCGAGTATGGTTTCTATATTCAAATCTCCGTCGAATATCTTGCATAACGATGGAGTGGAGACAAAATTAAGCTCGACAAAATTCTCATAATTTTGCTCGGCAAAATGCTTGATGATATATGTTTTTCCTACTTGTCTCGCGCCTTCGATTATCAAGCACTTTTTGTTAGGGCTATTTTTCCAGACGACAAGTTCGTCCCCAATTTTTCTTTTTAGCATTGAGACACCTCCGTTATTAACTGCATTTTAGCACATTCAAGCCCACTTGTCAAACGCAAATGACTATTTTCCCACCGAATAATTTCGCAAAATGCCTATTTTTACGCCCAATGTTCGCACGATATGACTATTTTCCCACCGAATGTTTGCTACCAAATGACTATTTTCCTGCCCAATGTTTGACACAAAATTACTATTTTCCCACCGAATGTTAAACGAGATAAGCCTATTTGCAAGCAAAAGGCGCAAAACCTGCAAGGTGTGGAACTTTCAACAATCGGCGGTGTGAGAAAAAGAGAAACGGCTCGCGAAAGAAAATCTCTCGGAATAAAGAAAACCATTGAATTAAATGGTAAAAAAGGATAGAAAAAAGAAAAGCCGTTGGAGCTCAAATTGTTGATAAAATTATAATACAATATTGGAATGGCATATCTTGCAACAAGTGTCAATAGAGTTAACATTAATTTTGACACTTAAACCACAAATCATACAAATGTTATATTATAAAATAGAGTACAAAAACTTGCGCAAAACTCGCGCCGAGCGCAAAAAAGGAATTGGCTTTATAGCAAGTGGTGATAAAACACGCAAAAGACGCGAAAAAGGTCGAAAATTACCCAAAAAATAGTCCATATGGACTATACTAAAACATTGAAGCTAGCAATATTCTTATGTTATAATAAATGAAAAACATAGGAGACTAATTGTTATGAAAAAAAGAACAAGCATTATTGTATGCCTAGTCGTAATG
>JAVXBP010000092.1:0-4378 GCA_036659935.1 Clostridia bacterium | reverse complement strand
CCAAAACTCCGACCAACCCAACATATAATCTCCGTCGCCCTTGTGGCAATTGTTGATTGTATATGATATTCGCAAACACAAGTTTGTGTTCTTGCCGTTGTAAGTTACGCTTTTTGTTATCTTTTTTCGCGTTTTCGCTGTAGCAAGTTACGCTTTTTGTGATAGCAAGTTTGTGTTCTTGTTTTTGCAAAGCGATTACTTTTTGTCGATATGTATTGAGTTATTCGACTTTTTATTTGTGATAAGCGCTTCCGCTGTTTATCATATAGGCGCGATATATTTGCTCCGTCAGCACAACTCGCATAAGTTGATGAGGGAAAGTCGCCTTGCCAAAAGACATTTTTTCGTCCGCCTTGTCACGCACTTCTTGCGACACGCCATAAGAACCGCCAATCACAAAGCATATTTGCGACACGCCACCGCTTGCGAGCTTGTCCAATTTTTCCGCAAGTTCTTCGCTCGCAAACTCTTGACCGTGGATATCGAGCAAGATTACAAAGCCCTTGAGCTTGGCGACAATTCGCTTGCCTTCGGCGAGTTTGACAGCTTGCAATTGCGCGTCAGAATTGATACCGTTCGGCAGTTCTTCCGCGACTTCGACAATCTCGATTTTGCAGAATCTCGACAGTCGTTTGCAATATTCTTCCACCGCCTCGCGATAGAAACTTTCTTTTATTTTGCCAACGCAAATTATTGATATTGTCATTTCATAAACCCAAGCGCTGTGTTCATTATCCACACCGCAAGCCCAATTATCAGGGCGTAAATTATCGCGCGATTGTTGCGCTTGTCAATCTTCTTTTTGTCGTCTTTGTATGCGGAAACATATACTTCGCGCATTTCTTGACTGTCGCATTTCGCAAGTTCGCTTTGCAAGAATTGTTCTTCTGACAAGACAATTTCTTTTTCTTCTTTCGTGCGGAAAAGTTGCGCGAAAGCTTGCTCCAACCGCTTGCCCAGCGCGAGCGACTTGTCAGTTTGGCTCAACGCCTTGCCGACCAAAGCCCACAGCAACAAGCCCACCGCGACAAGCCCGACCACGCACATTATCAACGACGCCCACCAAGGAGTGGTTGTCGCGACAGCGCCAGTCTTGAACATAATAAAGTTGCCAGTGATTGCGATAAAGTTGTTGAGAAAGTGAATTATGACGGGCGCCCAAATTGAACGCGTCGCAAAATAAACCGTCGCGCACACACAGCCCAAGCAAAATTGATGCACAAGTTGCACTGGGTTGCCGTGCATAATCGCAAAGAAAAAGCCCGACAAGAAAATGCCAAAAACAAAGCCTTTGTCCGCAAACGAGCGCGCGATAATTCCGCGATAAAGCAATTCTTCACAGAGCGCAGGCAGCGCGCAAACGAAAAATATTGCGGTGATATAATTCGCCGTACTATCCATTTTTAACTGCGTCAAGCTGTCAACATTGTAGCCAGCCAGAGTGATAAGCTTAACAAAGCCGTCGGCTATCGGCGCAAAAGCGCAAATTGTCGCGACCGACAAGGCGATTACAATCAAGACTTGCTTGAGATTGAGCCCCCTTTTGAAGCCCGTCCCTGCGATAATATTCTGCCCCCTAATCTTGGAGTAAGCAATCGGAGTGAGCAAAATTGACCCTTCGTTTATCGTCGCGATTATACAAATGCCAATCATTGTCGCCGTGAAAGCTTGGTCAACTTTTGTCACCACAAGAATGAGTGAAAAAACAAATTGCAAAAGAATTTGCAAGACGTAACTGCCAATAAACATCGCTCCGCCGTCATAGACTTCGAGCAGCGGAAGCTTTTTTGAGTTCAAATTGTATATTCTCATATTTCTATTTTCCTTGACGGTCGCCACTGCGACGCAACGTCGATTTCCACGTCTCGCCCTTCGACAATATCGCAAGATTGCAGGGCGCGTTTTGCGCAATCAAACGCAAGCTCGGGCGTATTGTTGTCTTGGCTCAAGTGCGCCAACATAACAGTTTCACAGCCACTTTCGACGATTTGGCGCAAGACTTTCGCGCAATCGTCATTGGACAAGTGACCGTTTTTGCCAAGAATTCGTTGTTTCAACGCAAAAGGATAACACCCCCTGCGCAACATTTCTTCGTCGTGATTTGATTCTATTATTACCATTTTTTTGTTTATCAATTTGGAAAGCGCAAAGTCGCTCACCCAGCCAGTGTCAGTCGCGATTGCCATTTGGGACTTTCCGTCGCTGATTTGGAAGCCGAGATTGTGCGCCGAATCGTGCGGAAGTCGGAAAGAAGACACTTCCAAGTCGCCAATGCAAAAGTCTACGTCAAGGTTTTGCTCCGCCACTTGCGCGCGCGGAATTGATTTTTCTGTCGTCGCGGCAAGGCTTTCTGTGTGTATAAAGATTGGAATATTATATTTGCGCGCGAGCACGTCAACCCCCTTGATATGGTCGATATGTTCGTGCGTGACAATAATTCCGCTCAATTTGTCGAGTGGAATGTCAAAGGCTTGCGCCCGATTGTTGAGTTCTTTGAGAGAAAGTCCGTCGTCCACCAGCACAGAAGTGTTTCCGCCGCGAATGAAAGTGCAGTTGCCTTTGCTCCCGCTTGAAAGATTACAAATTTGCATAATTCTATTTCTTTTCCATTGTTAATTGTAGCACAATTCGCGAGTATATTCAACACATATTGTGCCAAAAATTATTAAAATGAGCGTTAAACACGCAATATTGTCGAGAATTATTTGTTTGACAAGACAGAAAAACTTGCAAAATAAGAGATTTTGTCAAAATTTGTCACACTTTTGTCAAAATTTGTCACACTTTTTGCAAAATTTGAAAAAATATTTCTTATTGACTTGATATATACGCGAAAATATATTATACTTGTGTACGTAAGAATTCCGCGCCAACTTTGGCTTGCCAAGACGACGCGTAATCACAGTTTTTATCCGAATGGAGGTATTTTTGTATGAAAACTATCGGAACTATTTCAAGAGGAATCAAAGCTCCAATCATCAAGAAGGGGGACAACCTTGTTTCTATCGTTGTTGACTCCGTCTTGGCTGCGTGCAAAGAAGGCAGTTTCCAATTGCAAGACAGAGACGTCGTTGCTATGACAGAAGCTATCGTTGGTCGCGCGCAAGGCAACTACGCTACTTTGGAACAAATTGCAAAAGACGTAAAAGCAAAGACTGGCGGAAAAACCGTTGGGCTTATCTTTCCAATTATGTCAAGAAATAGATTTTCCAGCATATTGCAAGGCATTGCAAAAGGTGTGGACAAACTTATCATTCAACTTTCTTATCCGTCTGACGAAGTCGGCAACCCGCTCATTCCAATGGATATTATCGACGAAAAGGGCGTCAACCCTTACACCGATACTTTTACAGAAGAACAATATTATGCTACTTTTGGCAAAATTTTGCACCCCTTCACTGGCATAGATTATGTTGAACTCTACAAGAAGCTCGGCGGCGCAAATTGTGAGATTATTCTTTCCAACAACCCAAAAACGATTTTGGAATATACTGACGTTGTTATCAACGCCGACATTCACACTCGCAACCGCACAAAGAGAATTCTCCAACAAGCTGGCGCAAAAACTGTCTTGAACCTTGCTGACCTTATGACGGCAAGCATTGACGGAAGCGGTTTCAACGCTGACTTTGGACTCTATGGCTCCAACCTTGCGACCGACAACTCAATCAAGCTTTTCCCACGCGACGGACAAACTCTCGTCGACGCGATTCAAGCGCAATTCAAGGAGCTGACGGGCAAAACCGTCGAAGTTATGATATACGGCGACGGCGCTTTCAAAGACCCTATCGGTGGCATTTGGGAGCTTGCTGACCCTGTTGTTTCCCCTGCTCACACGCAAGGACTGCAAGGCACGCCAAGCGAGTTGAAACTCAAATATTTGGCTGACAACTCAATCGGCAATTTGTCTGGCGACGAAGCGGCAAGCGCAATGAAAGACCTTATCCGCAAGAAAAAGTCCAACCTTGTGGCTGATATGTCGTCTCAAGGCACAACTCCACGCAGAATCACCGACTTGCTCGGCAGTCTCTGCGACCTTACAAGCGGAAGTGGCGACAAGGGCACTCCTATAATCGTAATTCAAAACTACTTCAACAACTACGCCAACGACTAATCTCGCAAACAAGTGGCGACTTGATATCGCAAACTAAAAAGAAAGAATTAAAAAACGGCTGTCCACTTGATTGGATAGCCGTTTTGCATTAAACATATTTCTTCTCGTCATATTCTTCGCTCATTTTTTGTTTTAAACAAGTTTTTATTTTGACAATATTATTCGCTCATTTTTTGAGCGCGAAAATGAGATGGAAAAACAATGCAACTTTACGACAGAAGCGAACAACACTGTCTTTGAATAAATAATACTGTTTCTTGAATG
>JAVXBP010000091.1:0-4559 GCA_036659935.1 Clostridia bacterium | reverse complement strand
CCCTACGTGCCGACGACAAATAAGTTGGCTCGACGCCGTTATTCGCTCATTTTCACAGCCAGAATAAAATTCCTAATATCGCGGCGACAATAATCAGCAATATCGGCGATAATTTTTTCTTGCAAACAAATTTAACAAACGCCATAAACGCCAGTAGAATTGCGGCGATAGCGGCGGCTCGCCACTCGAATTGAGGCGCGACAGAAAAGTCGCCAAAGTTGACATAGATATTTTGGACAAAAAGGAAAAGACCGGTGGTTATTATCAAGCCGAGAATTACTGGTTTGATACCTTTCATAATCATTGCGACATACTTATTTTTGCTAAAATTTTTGAAAACGGCAGCGATAATAAGAATGATAATAAAGGACGGCAACACGACGCCAATGGTCGCGCACATTGCGCCGAGAAAACCACCTTGACTTGACCCAACAAAGGTCGCAAGGTTGACAGCGATAGGCCCGGGAGTTGATTCGCTTATGCCGATAAAGTCAAGAATAAGCTTTTCAGTCAGCCAACCATGCCCAATGACTTCTTCTTTGATAAGCGGAATCATTGCGTAGCCACCGCCAAAAGTGAAAAGCCCAATCTTAAAAAATGTAATAAAAAGCTCCCACATTATCATAGTTTTTTCTCCTTTGCAGAAGATTTATCTTTGACTGCCAACAATTCGTCGACCTTTAATTCGTCGCATTTTGTTTGCGCGCAATTGTCGCAATTGTTTGCGCTTTTTGCAAGGGGACTTTGAGCCTTTTCGTCAGTGCTTTCGATACTTTGCGGTTCGTCATTTGCGACGGCTTTTTCCGTTGACATTTTTTCGAATTGTTGACCTTTATCGACTTTGTCAGTCAGAATTTCAACATTTTGCGGTTCGTCTTTTGCGACGCAATTATCCGTTGACTTTTCTTCAGTTTGTTGATTTTGGTCGACTGGTATTGAGTTATCGCGTTTTTTCTTTGTCTTTGCGGTTGTTATCGCGTCGCCAATCGCATAGAAAAGCATACCGCTCACACCGCCAATAATGATAAGATAAATTGAAGAAAAACTCCACACAAAGATATCAATCAGCGACATTACGACCACAGTTGAGAAAAAAACAATCATTGTAAACGGCGTTTTTTTGACCTTTTTGAACATTTTTATGCCCGCTGAGACTATCAAAATTCCGACCGCGACTTGAATGCCCTTGAATGCGTTTTGCACGACAACAAATTGCATAAACTGGTCGAAAACCAACGATATGAGCATTATTATCACAAAAGACGGCAACACAACGCCAATGGTCGCAAAAAGCGCCCCCAAAACGCCGCACGCCTTGAAGCCTATAAAAGTTGCGGAATTGATTGCGATAGGCCCGGGCGTCGACTCTGCGATAGCGATAATTTCCAACAATTCGTCTTCTGTTATCATTTTTCGCTTTTCGGCAAACTCCTTTTGAATGAGCGATATCATTGCATATCCGCCCCCAAAAGTGAAAAGTCCTATCTTAAAATATATGAGAAATAGCTTGAACGCAAGCTTGATTTTTTCTTTCATCTATAGTTTTTTGAACACTTCTCCAACCAAACGCATATCGCATTTGCCTGCATATTCCGCCTTGAAAGTTTTCATAACAATCGGCAAAGTTCTTTCTGGCAGGGCGAGAATAACGGCTTTTATTTGTTCTTCCGACATCATTTGTGGCATAAAGCTTTGAACGGTCGCGATTTGTTTTTCGAGATTTGCCACGCTTTCTGGGCGATTTGCTTTCTCGAAACTTGCCTTTTCGTCGAACAATTCTTTCTCAGTTTTTTGCAAAATTGCGACAACGTCAGCGTCAACAAGTTCTGCGCCGTCCTTGCGTTTTTCTATATTTGCGAGCATTGTCTTGTTGAGAACCACGCTCAAAATGTCAAGAACAGCCTTGTCTTTGTCTTTCATCGCCTGTATGCGAACTTTTTTCAATTCATCGTTTAACATAAATATCTCCTTTCTATATGTTATAAATTATATCATTTTTAATATTTTTTCTTAATTGTCGAAAAACCGCGCTATCCAATTGACAAAATTGACAGGCATAAGGAATATTTTCGCGCGCGTAAGTTTGTCAACAAACCGCGAACTTTTCGCCTCGACATTGCAAAGCGATTTGATAACAAGCGCTTGTTCGACGTCGTCTTTTGTCCAATTTTCTGGCACTGCAATTGTAACAGTCTTGATTTTGTTTGGTCTCAAGTCAAAAAAGTTGTCGCCAAACGGCTTACTGCTCCCTTTCATTCTGAGATAAACATAACGCGCGTATGTCGCAGACTGCAAGGATATTGTCGCAAGTCCGTCGAGAACTTCCACTCCAAGCACAAAATGCGTTCTTGCAAAGTCGCACTTTTTTTCTGTCAAAAGTGGCATTGAACGGCTGGAAACGCTTTGTCCGTCCTTGTCCGTCAAGTCGACAAAAAAGAACGAATTTTTAAATTTTCCTTGCTCGATTTGGTCGCCAAAAACCACTTCTTCGACTTGTTTTACTTGTCCTTTTTCCAACTTCGCGCCCTTTGAGCCACTCGCGAGCAGTTCTCCGTCGAAGCTTTCAATTCCCCACTTTGCCACGCCGTCAAAGGCTTGCAAAGTGTCATTGTGAACGAATATTTTCGCTGATTTTTCCGTGTTTTCGACCGTTACGCAGAGCGATTTGTTGAAGTGTTTCGCCATATATTGCACGGCTTTTTGGTTGCCATAATAGTCCATTCCTGACCACGAACTCACTCCCCAACAATCGTTATATTGCCAATAGAGCGAGCCATTACAGCGCCCTTTGTTGCGTCGCCAATGCTCAGTCGCCTCGCGCACACACTCCATTTGAGCAAGTTGAGAAAGATAGACGGTGTCCTCGAACTGTTTCGGTTGCCAATAGCGCGCCAAGGTATAGAACAACATTTTGCTATTTCCGCCGTCGCACTTTTGGTGCAATTTCATCACTGGCGTGTCGAGACTTTTCGCTTGGTCGCCTGCAAAAATATCAAGGGCGTTTTCGCTCGGCAATGATTCAATGCCATACTCGCTGCAAAACCTTGTAAAGCGTTTGCGATAGAAGTCGAGCGGACGCAGTCCGTGCCAAACGTGCCACAAGTGAGTGTCGCCGCACGCGTCGTTGTTGACCTTTTTCATATATTCGCCCGAGCTTGGCGTGCAAGCCCAATAAGGCGTAACTTTGTCATTTTCCGTCACCCATTCGCGCAATGTTTTATAGAAAAACTCGCCCGTTTGCGCGATAATATCTCTGCGGAAAGCCCACGCCAAAGACATAGATTCAATCTCATTGTTGCCACACCACAAACACAAACTTGCGTGGTGGCGCAATCTCGCGACGTTGTCGACGATTTCTTGCTTGACATTTTGACAAAATTCTTCGTCGCCAAATGGATAAGGCGAGCAGGCAAAGTTGCAATCTTGCCAAATCAAAATGCCGTTTTTGTCGCACAAGTCATAGAACTTGTCGCTTTCATAATACGCTCCGCCCCACACGCGCAACATATTGAAGTTCGCCACTTTCGCTTTGACAATGATTTCTTCGAGCGCTTTTGGAGTTGTTTTGTTGACAAAACTGTCCGTCGCAATCCAGTTTGCGCCACGCGCGAATATCTTTTCGCCATTGATTTCGAAGCAAAAATTACTGCCGAATTCGTCTTTCGAAAGGTCGAGTTTGATTTCTCTCAGCCCAATTTGCATTGTTTTTGTGTCGCCAAGTTGCCCGTCGAAAAAGACCTTGCACTCAAGGCTATAGAGCGGTTGCTTGCCAAGTCCATTGCACCACCACAAGTGTGGAGAAGTGACTTCCAAGTCAGCGCGATTGTTCTCGCCAAAATATTCCGCCACAACTTGAGCCTCAAAACTCAAAGTATATTGATATTCTATTCTGCAATTGCCCTTGTTTTTTGAGAGATTTCCATTGATATTTTCGTTGATATTTTCAGCGCTTTTTACGCAGTTTTCATTGCTATTTTCGTTGTTTTTTACGCAATTTTTGGCATTATTTTGTGTGCTTGCGCTGTTTGTAAGTTTGCCGTCAATGTGGCACGTGACCTTGTTGGCATTGTGCGTTTGCGCGCAAACCACGTCTTGCCACAACTCATTGTCGAAGCATTTTATACAAATATTGCGCGATATTCCGCACGGCAAAAGATGCGGTCCCCAGTCCCAACCGAAGTGATAGGGGCTTTTTCTGAGATGACAAGAACCAGCCTCGCCCATCGTCGCGTTTGGCAAAGGATTGAGCTTTTGTCTCTCGGCGATATATTCAAAAGGAGAGAAAAACTTGACCTGTATATTGTTTTTGCCAATTTTGACAGCTTTTTTGATATCAAAAATATAGGTGCGGTTGATATTGTTTCCTTTGCCGACAAGTTGTCCATTGACAAAAATTTCGCAAATTGTGTCGAGCATTTCGCACACGAGTTGGAATTTTTCTTTGCCAAAACATTCGCTGTCGACGTCAAACTCGCGAGAATATTGCCAATCTGATTTCGCGACCCATTGCACGGCGTTTTCGTTCATTCCAACAAGTGGATCAGGGATAATTTTCGCCC
>JAVXBP010000090.1:0-4627 GCA_036659935.1 Clostridia bacterium | reverse complement strand
TATTATTTATTCAAAGATAGTCTCGTTCAGTTCTGTCGGTTTATGAAAATATCTCGCCAACGCGCTCAAAGTCTTGTCTTTTTTGTTGGCTTTTCTCATTCTTCATCTCATTTTATAGCTCAAGAATAAGCGCGCCTCCAAAAAGCCATCTCTCCTTGCTCTTTATCCCCAAAAAGGGCAAGAAAGCATCTTTATGTAAATCATTTAGGGCAAATAGCTATGTTGAAAAATCTTGTTTGCCGTTCAATAATTTTTTTATTTATCCATTAAAACATTACAGTGTTCTGTCGAGATTATTTTGCGCGCAAGAGTTGGCGACTTTTTTTGCGAATTCTCATTCTTTGTGGCTATCTTTTAAAATACTTCTTGCCAATTGCATATCAGTGTGATAAAATAAAATAAGGTAGCAAATTTTATTTGCAAAATGGTTCAAGGGAGATTGTTATGAGAAAAACAAAAATTTTGGTAGCGGTAATGCTACTGATTGCTGTTTGCGCGACTATGTTTGTTGGTTGCACAAAGCTTGCTAACGTCAAAGTTAACACAAAAGGTATGTTCCCGGAAGAAAACTTGGCTTACAAAAAGCCGACTTCCACAAATGACAAAAGCAAGGCGAGCGGGCTTGTCGACGGCAGCAAATCATCTGGCTGGACGGCAAAAGGGCTTGGCGGAAAGTATGTCGAGATTGACTTTGGCAAAGAAATCGAATTCAACACTGTCGTTTTGCAAGAAAAAACCGACAATGTCAACAAGTTTCGCCTTTACGCTTACAAAGGCGACAAGTGGGAAATGATATATGAGCAAGACAGAATTTTGGCTTTGCGCACTTGTTATATTGAGCCAACAACGGCTAGCAAATTGCGTTTGTTGATTATGGAAAGCCGCGGCGACGTCAAAATCACCGATATGGCTGTCTATAATCAAGCCAAGCGCGACACCAAATTTATGGTGACAGATTATTGCACGATGGACTACAACGAAGAGACTGGCAAAAATCAAATCGTTGAGCTCAAGGACAACCCTGCATTTACGGGATATTTTGAAGTTATCACTGACGTGATAGTTTTTGGTTCGGTTGAGATGGACAATCAGTGCAATATCATTTATACGCACGGCGAAGAAAATTTTGCAAAGTCGCTCGACGCAATGAGATATATTATCAAAAACAGCGGTCGCGACATAAAAATGTGGTGCACAATTTTGTTCAACAGCGTCAAGCCTTTTGACGGCATGGACTTCCACGACACCGTCGCGAGCATGGTCAAAAACAACAGCGAAAAAATGCACACAAATATCAAAGCTTTTCTCGCGAAATATGACTTCTATGGCATTGATATGGACTGGGAATATCCAGGCAAGGCGTCGCAATGGAAAATGTATGACAAACTTGTCCTTGACTTGGCGGAATATACGCGAGTTTCGGTCGCGTTGCCACCTTGGGGAATTGGGTTTTCAAGCAAAGCAAGAGAGGCGATTCACCACGTAAACTTGATGACGTATGACCTTTTCGACGCGCGTGGCGACCATTGCAATATCTTTATTGGCAGCTACGCATCGGTTGTAAAGACCATCGAGGCGGGCTTTAAAAAGGAACAAATTATGATGGGCATTCCGACTTACGGCAGAGTTGTAAACGGCTCTGGCGGCGCGTGGCCGGTATACAACGAGTCTTTTGGCGAGTGGGGCAACATTGTTCGCGATTACAATTATGGCGAAGAAGAAATCATCGACGGCAAGAAAGTTGTCAATCGCTTTACGAGCGACGGCTATGTGAATGGTTGCGCGATGGTTCGCGACAAAACGTTGACGGCTATCAATATGAATGTCGGCGGAATTATGGTTTTCCGCGCAAAATGCGACGCGGCGTATACTTACAAATATTCTTTGCACAGAGCAATGAAAGAAGTTATCGACAACCGCATTGGCAAGTAGGAAAAAATATAAGTTGTTTTGGAACATTCGATAGCCCAAATTTAATTTATTTTTAGGCTTAAAAAATGGACTGATTACTGCGTTGAGCGGTGACCAGTCCTTTTTAATTTGCGTTACTTTTTTGCTGTAAAAATAAGTTTCAAATTTGCGAATTTTAACCAACGCAAATGATTGATAATGCAAACATTTTTTGAGTGAAATTGCTTTTATTTATTCGTTATATCATTGTCAGTCAAACTTTTTGTGAGCAGTTTTTTGTAACTCATATCCGTCGCAAGCGCGCCAAGCGGAGCGGTTATCAAGATTGCAAGCACGGCGCAAGTCAAAATTATTTGTCCCGACGAAAGCCCGATGGTGAAAGGAATTGCGCCAATCGCGGCTTGAACTGTCGCTTTTGGAAGATATGCAATCGCGCAAAATATGCGTTCTTTCGCGTTGAGATTGGTGCGAATTAGGCAGGCGAAAACTCCAAAAACTCGGAAAATTAGCGCCAAAAACATTACGGCGATTATCATCAAGCCAGACGAGCCAACATATTCAAAGTTGACCTCTGCGCCAACAAGCACAAAGAGTAGAATTTCTGCGAATATCCACATTTTGCTATACTTCACAGACAGCCTTTGCGCGCGAACTGGAGCTTTGAAGTTCAACATTACTCCAAGAGAAATTACCGCAAGTAAGCCAGAAAACGGCACATAGTCGCCAATCAGTTCTTCCAACGCCACAAAAAGGAAAGAAAACGAGAGCAAAATAATAATTTTTATCGTGTCGCGCATATGGACGCGCTTAAAAAACAAAGCGAACAAAAAGCCGAATAAACAGCCTACGCCAACGCCCAAAATTATTGACGTTGGTATCCGCCAAATTATGTGGAAGTTGAAACTTCCGCCCGTCGCCATCGCGAGCAGCGCGGTGAAAATTACAATTACAAAAACGTCGTCGCAAGACGCGCCCGCGGTTATCATTTGTGGAATTCCCTTGTTCACGCCGAAGCCCTCGTTCTGCAATCGCAACATTCGCGGAACAACAACTGCTGGAGAAACGGCAGCAAGCACCGTCCCCAAGATTGCTGCGTCAAGAAGTGGGAGCTTGAGCAGTAGCGTTCCAAAAAGCATATAGCCGCATATCTCAAAAGTCGCAGGAATAAAACACATCAAAATTGCAGGTCGACCAACTTTGCGCAGGTCGGAGATATTGAGAGAAAGCCCTGCGCGCGTCAAGATTATTATCAACGCAAGTTGTCGCAAATCAGGCGAAATCACCAGTATTGACGGCGCGATAAGGTTGAGCAAATGCGGGCCTAAAACAAGGCCAACAATGAGCATTCCGATGAGCGGTGGCAGTTTTATTTTGACAAAAATTGAGCCCAAAAGCAGGCTTGATAACAAAATTATTGCTAAACTTGTAAGAAAATTCATAATCATATTCCTTTGCAGAAATCAAAAAAGCTGACAATTTCTGCGCGTAAAATCGCAGAAGTCATCAGCTAAATGTTAGCGGTTTAGGGTGTCCCTTGGAAGAACTTCATTTCCTTGTTTATTGTAACAAAAATAAAATGTCTTGTCAACAAATTTTGATATAATTCACTCGCAAATTTGACTTTTGTTATAACAATATGGTAAAATAAATATGATAAACGATAGGATATATATTTTTTTTAGCGTAGTATAATTGTATAACAGTTTACAATATAGTAAAAATAATTATTTGATAGTGTCGATTATGTTGTTTACTGCAAGCTGACTTGCGATTGTAGATATGCGCAATATGTGTTGATATTCTGAAGCATTTTGTAAGACAATGCTAAAATTTTAGATAAATATCAAAAAATATCGGAGAGAATTATGTTGATAGAAACAGAAAGATTGTCGCTGAGAGAGATGACGCAAGACGATTATGCGCCGTTGTGTCTTATGTTGAAAGACGCGAGCGTTATGTATGCGTATGAGCGCGCTTTTGACGACGACGAAGCGCACAAATGGTTGGACAAACAAATCGCAAGATATGACACATATGGAATGGGCTGGCTTGCGGTTATTCTCAAAGAAACTGGGGAGTTTGTCGGGCAATGCGGTTTGACAGCGCAAGATTGCGACGGCAAAAATATTGTGGAAGTTGGATATATGTTCAACAAGAATTTTTGGGGGCACGGCTATGCCACTGAGGCGGCAATCGCGTGCAAAAACTTCGCATTCGAAAGGCTCGATATCGACGAAGTTTATTCGATAATAAGAGATAACAACTACGCTTCGCAAAATGTCGCCAAAAGAAATGGCATGACAAAAATCGGTTGTTTTACCAAAAATTATTATAATATTGATATGCCACATTATATTTTTCGCGTCAAAAAAGATTTGTAAAAAGGCGAGTTGAAAAATAAGAAAATTGCAAAATTCTACAAAGCTGGTTAAAATTAAACTGGCAAAAAGGCGCAAAATGTTGAAAATTTGACGAAAAAAATCAAAAAAAATTAAAACAAAGAAAAAACTTTTGCAAATGTCGAACATTTTCTGCGCGTGCCGAAGTCGACAAATATTTGAATGACTTGCGGAGCGCCCAAAAGAAATAATGCAAATACGGTTGTTAATAATTTTAACAAAATTACTTTATAATAAAGAATAGTAAAGTTGTGTTTAAAATATAGTCGAATAATGTAATTTTTTAGAATTAAATAACAAATAATGTAAAATTTAAA
>JAVXBP010000089.1:0-4712 GCA_036659935.1 Clostridia bacterium | reverse complement strand
AAGTTGGCGAAATTTTTGTCCAACACAATCGCTGTTTTGTCCGCGCAGGCAAGGGAATTGTCGAGCTTTTCGAGGTGCAAGCGGAAGGGAAAAAAAGAATGTCCGTTCAAGCGTTTTTGCTTGGAAATAAAATTACAAAGGAGACAATATTAAGCTGATGGAAGATTTGGTAAAGATCTATGACTTGTTGGTAAAAATTTATCGCGACAAGGCTTACAGCTCAATAGAGCTGTCAAAAGTTTTGCCAAGCTGTTTGAACAAGCAGTTTACAACAAAACTTACCTATGGTGTGTTGGAAAAAGACGTCGAATTGACATACTACATAAATATGCTGACAAGCAAAAAACCGCAAAATGCAATCGCAATACTACTCAAAATGGGGATATATTGCATAAAGTATATGGACAGTTGTCCTGATTATGCGGTGGTTGACAACTTTGTTGACTTGACGGGCTTGGTTGGCAAAAAGCAACTCAAAGGCTTTGTAAACAGTGTTCTCAAGAGTTTTTGCAACGCGCGACCTGACTATCCGACTGCGGAAAAAGAGAATTTGTCAGTGTCCACGTCCACTCCGTTGTGGCTTGTCAAAGAGTATATCAAGCAATATGGTTTGGAAAAAACGAAAGAGTTCTTGTCAGTTAATCATATCACCGATGAGCATATTCGTCCGAATTTGCGCAAACTTTCTATTGAAGAACTCGCGCAAAAACTCGACAACAAACAAGTGCCTTATCGCCTTGACGACAGGGGCGGAATGTTTGTGACGAACAATGCTTATATTCAAGATATGTTTGACGCGGGATATATCACTTATCAATCGCTTACGTCAATGATTTGCGCGCAAGCGGTCGACATTCAAGACGGAATGAAAGTGCTTGACGTGTGCTCCGCTCCGGGCGGAAAAGCTGTCTATCTCAGCGAACTTGCAAATGACGCCGAGATTGTCGCGTGCGACATTCACGAACACAGAATTGAATTGATAAACAAATATATTTATAGAATGCAAGCCAAAAATATTGAGACGCAATACAACGACGCGACGGTTTATCGCGAGGCTTTTGCCAACAAATTTGACAGAGTTTTGTGCGACGTGCCTTGCAGTGGCTTTGGCGTAGCAGGCAAAAAACCTGATATTTATATCGACAGTTCGCCAGAAAAAGTCAATGCGTTGGCGCTTGTTCAATATGACATTTTGCGCCACAGCGCGCGTTATCTCAAAGAAAACGGCGTGTTAATTTATTCAACTTGCACGACTTTGCGCCAAGAAAATTACAATATTGTTGGCAAGTTTGTCAAAGAATATCGCGGTTTTGAGGTCGTAGAATTTACGCAATATTTGCCTGACGACAAGGGTGGCGACGGATTCTTTATCGCAAAAATTAGGAGAAAAAATGATTAAGCTCCTTTCTGATTTAAACTTGTCGGAATTGCAAGCCGTCGCGCTCGAATGCGGACAGCCAAAATTCCGCGCAAAACAACTCTATGAGTGGTTGCTCAAGGGCGTAAACGTCGCCGAAATGACAAATTTACCGTCGGCATTTTTGACCGCGCTCGCCGAAAAAGGCTATATCGCGCAACCGCTAGAAATTGTACAAACGCTCGTCTCGCAAAAAGACGGCACAAGGAAATATCTTTTTCGAATGACCGACGGCAACGTTGTCGAGGGCGTGTTGATGAAATATGTCTATGGCAACACAATTTGTGTCTCAACTCAAGTCGGTTGCCGAATGAATTGCGCCTTTTGCGCGTCAGGTTTGCACGGACTTGTGCGCAACTTGCAAGCAGGAGAAATTCTCGGGCAAGTCATCGCTGTCAATCGCGACATTCAAGCGGAAGTCGGCGAGCGCGCGATACGCAATATCGTGCTTATGGGCTCGGGCGAACCGCTCGACAACTATGAGCAAGTCACGCGTTTTCTTGACCTTGCCAACGATCCTGACGGCTTGAATATCTCACACCGCAACATATCTTTGTCAACTTGTGGCTTGTGCGACATGATAAAACAGCTTGCCGATGACGGCTACGCGCCGACTTTGACGATATCATTGCACGCGCCCAATGACACCATTCGCAAAGAAATGATGCCAATCGCAAACAAATATACCGTCCAAGACGTCCTTTCTGCCGTGCGATATTATTTTGATAAGACTGGTCGAAGAATAATTTTTGAATACGCCATGGTTGACGGCGTAAATGACACCCCCACTTGCGCCAAAGAGTTGTCCAAACTCGTCGCAAACTTGCAGTGTCACATCAATCTCATTCGTCTCAACTACGTTGCCGAACGCGGACTGCACGGTTCTCAGAAAGACAACGTCGCCAACTTTCTCGCTTTGTTGACCGAAAGTGGTGTAAGCGCCACAATACGCAGGACAATGGGGAGCGATATAGATGGAGCTTGTGGACAGCTTCGCCAAACATTTTTGAGCGAGAAAACGAGCGAATGACAGCGTCGCTTCGGTGTTCGCCCGTCGCTAGCGTACGTTAAGTACGCGTCCTAGGTCTCGCGCCTTGCTCCTTGTTCGTCTTTACCGACCAATCGAAAACTTCACTGCGTTACAGTTTTGTCGGTACTACATCGGTAGATTGACATTTACCGCTCGTTCAAGAAACCGAACTTTTTATTCAATGCGAGTGTTGTTGTGTTCTGTCGGATAGGTTGATATTATCTGTTAATTCAAGTAAAAATATATGATATCTATGATAAATTAAGTTGTGTTCTGTCGGATAAAAATATCATAAACTCATTAAAATTGTAATAAAAAATACTAAAAAATATAGAAAAAGTTAGAAAATATACAACAAATATACAGTAATTATACAATGCAAAATTAAAATATTGCGGTCAATGCGGCGATATTTTGGAGGGGAAATATTAAGATAAAAGCGACCGGACAGGTCATAAAAGGTATTGGTGGAATTTACAGCGTAAAGTTGCCGAATGGCGAAATTATGAAATGTTTTCCACGCGGAAAACTTAAGCAAAACGGCGAAATTTTTATTGGAGATATCGCCGATATTGTCTTTGACAAGGAAGGCATTATTGAGAGTTTGCACCCGCGCAAAAGTTCGCTCGTGCGACCTTATGTTAGCAATATTGATAGCATAGTTATTGTATTAGCTCCAATTCCTAAGCCCGATATGTTGCTTGTTGACAAGCTGATTATTGGCGCGATTGAACAAGACGTTGAGCCGATAATTTGTGTCAACAAGGCCGATTTGGAAGGTTGCGACCAAGTCATAAGCGACGTTGTCAAAGACTATGAGCAGCTCGCGAAAATTCTTGTAATATCCACTCAAACTGGGCAAGGAATGGACAAGCTCGCCGAGTTTGTTCGTGGCAAATATGTTTGTCTCGCTGGGCAGTCAGCCGTCGGCAAGTCGTCGCTTATCAACTATCTTACTGGCAAGTCGACAATGCTTATTGGCGAGCTTTCCGCAAAGGGTGACAGGGGCAAAAACACCACAAGGCACGTCGAAATTATCGAGTTGGACGACGGCACAAAAATTGCCGACACGTGCGGTTTTAATATGCTCGAGATGCCACTTTTCGACCCGTCAAGATTGCGCGGTTACTATCTTGATTTTAACGAATTCGCCGCGGAATGTCGCTTTCGAGACTGCAGACACAGTCACGAAGATGATTGCGGAGTCAAAAAAGCGGTAGAAGAAAACAGATTGTCAAAAGAACGCTATACTCGCTATTTGCGATTGTATAATGATACTCAAAAAAGGTGGAAAGAAAGATATGAATAATGTGCTTGTAGCGCCGTCTATTTTGTCGGCAGATTTTGCAAAAATGGGGGAGGCTGTCAACAATCTCGCAGAGTGGAAAGCCGACTGGGTGCACTGCGACGTTATGGACGGAATGTTCGTTCCTAACATAACTTTTGGTATGCCAATGGTGGAAGCTTTGAGAAGAAACACGGCTTTGCCACTCGACGTGCATTTGATGATTGCCGAGCCAGAAAGATATGTCGAACGCTTTGCAAAAGCAGGCGCTGATATCATAACTTTCCACGCGGAAGCTTGTCAAAATGCCGATGAAGGCATCAAAATTGTCAAGCGTTGTGGCAAGAAAGTTGGGCTCGTTCTCAACCCAGACATTCCTGTCGAATCAATCGCGCAGTATATCGACAAGCTCGATTTGATAATGCTCATGGGCGTTTTCCCGGGCTTTGGCGGACAGAAATTTATACCGCAAGTTTTGGACAAAATTGACGAAGTCAAAGCGCTTGTCGGTGGACGAAACATTTTGATAGAGCTCGACGGTGGCGTGACAACCGACAACGTCGGCGAGATGATAAGACGCGGTCTCGACGTGGTTGTCGCAGGCTCGAGTGTGTTTGGCGCGCCTGACCCAAAGGCTGCGATTGAGAAAATTAAAAACGCGTAACACTGCCAAAAAAAATCAAAAAAGCGTCCAAAAAAACGCGAAAAAAACGCGAAAAAACGTTCGAAAATAACACGAAAATAATGCGAAAATAACGCAAAAATAACGCAAAAAAGCGCGTAAATACAAAGTGGAAAAAGAGTTGTTGTTATATTGCAAATATACAGTAATTATGCAAAAAATGTATAAATAATATCGAATGTGGAAAAATGGAAGTTTGCAAAAAAAAATTGCGCAGTAAGAATTTTGTTGACATTTTGACTGTCTATTGTAACACTTTGCGCGAGTGGCGCGTATTATGGAATGTAGCGTATAGGGT
>JAVXBP010000088.1:0-4717 GCA_036659935.1 Clostridia bacterium | reverse complement strand
AGTTGAATTTTTCTGACAAGAAAGGAATTTTTCCAACTTCGCCAAACTTGTCATTGACAGCCACGCTTTCCATAGGAACAGGGCGGTTGCGAACTACGACTTCCGCCACAGCAGAGAAAAGCCCGTTGTGCACGTTGTGGTTTTCGCAAGTGACAATCGCGCCGCATTGTTGCGCGCAGTCGACGATAGCTTGCTCGTCAATCGGCTTCCAAGTGAAAGTGTTGAGCACGGTCGCGTTGATGCCTTCGCTTGCAAGAATGTCAGCCGCTGCGATTGCGCGAGAAACCATAATTCCACTGCAAACGATTGCGACGTCTTTGCCGTCTCTTATTTTTGACGCTTTGAACATATCGAAAGTTGTGCCTTCCGCAAAGACTTGTTCGCACTTTTTGCGGAAAATTCTCAGATAAACAGCGCCTTTGTAATTTGTAATTTGGGGCATAAGACTTGCGAGCATAGTCGCGTCAGTCGGCTCAATGCACACCATGTCGGGGATATTGCGCATAATGCCCATATCTTCGAACGGCATATGAGTGCCACCATTTATTTCCGCGGTGATGCCGGGGTCAGTGCCAACAATCTTTACATTTTGTTTGCTATATGCTACGCTGATAAAAATTTGGTCATAACAACGTCTTGTCGCAAACGTCGCGAAAGACGAGCAAAAAGGAATTTTGCCACAAGTCGCAAGCCCAGCGGATATGCCAATCATATTAGCTTCCGCAATGCCCACGTCAAAAAATCTTTCTGGATAAGCTTTTTTGAAGGCTTCAGTTTGTATGCATTTCATAAGGTCGGCCTCAACCACCACAATATTTGGGTTGGTTTGCGCCATTTCTATCAAACTGTTGCAATAAACTTGACGCATTTCTTTGGTATCTTGCATATTACTTTTCCTCCTTTCCGCAATAAGCGCGCCATTGTTCTTCGCTGATAGAAAAACTGTGACTGCCTACGCCTTTTTCTGTCGCCCACGGCACGCCATAACCTTTGACAGTGTCGAGCACAATCAGAGAGCACTTGCCTTTTGTGTCAATAGCCTTTGTCACCGCGTCGTGAATCGCCGCGATATCGTGACCGTTTATGCGCATTGTGTTGAGATTGAAAGCCCTTGACTTGTCGTCGAACGGCTCAATCGAATTGATATTGTCGGTCATATCGTCAATTTGCATTTTGTTGTTGTCGAGAAAAATCGTAAGGTTGTCCAAATGCATATTGCCCGCGTACATAAGAGCCTCCCACACTTGACCTTCTTGAGATTCTCCGTCGCCAAGAAAACAATATACTCGATAATCTTTTTTGTCAATCTTGCCTGCAAGCGCCATGCCTACCGCGCAAGAAAGCCCTTGTCCAAGCGAGCCTGCTGTCATGTCAATGCCAACAGTTTTGTTCATATCGCAATGCGACGGCAAATTTGTGTTGGGTTGATTGAGAGTTTCTATTTCGCTCATCGGGAAATAGCCTTTTTCTGCAAGAACGCTATAAAGGGCAGGGCCAGCGTGACCTTTGCTCATCACGACTCTGTCTCTGTCAGGGTCTTGCGGAGATTGAGAATCTACTCTCATAATGTCATAATACAAAACAGTCAACGCGTCAATAACTGACAAACAACCGCCGACGTGTCCTACGCCGAGTCTGCCAATCATTTCGATAGTAATTTTGCGAATGTCTTGCGCTTTGTTTTGTAATAACTCAAGTTTCTTTTCTTCCATAACACGCTCCTAGACTAACGATATATTCATTTTAACATTTTTTAAACAATTTTTCAAGAGAAAACCGACACGAAAATGCACATTTTTGACATTTTTCGATAATTAATTTTTTAACAAACGGAAAGTGTAGAAATTGTCACTCAATCGGACAAAAAAGCCTTTTCGAATTGGAAAAAGTTGGCAAATTTGCAATTTGGTTTTTTGAAAAAAATATATGCAAGCAATCGCATATGCAAAGGCGACAAATTTTGCGCGCAAGATTGCAAATATGCGCATATGCAAATATGCAAGTGTGCAAAGTGGCGCAAATGCGAATTTGTGAGAATGAACAGTTGAGCGTGCGACCTTGCAAAGCTCAACAATGCGTAGGGTGGGGCGGAGAGAAAAAACGTTCCAACAAAAGCGCCAGAAAAAGTCCGAGAAGAAAAATAAAAAACTTTCCCAAAAAAATCAAATTATCAAAAAAAATCAAAATGCAAAAAAATAAAAAAGCCAAATTATCAAAAAAAACGCAAATGCAAAAAAACGCAAACAAGCCTTTCAAAAAGATATTTCTAGCAAAATGTTGTTAAATTATGATTGTGCTTGACCTTGTTATACGTTTATGTTAAAATATATCTTGATATTAAATTTATGAGGTAGAAAAATGTTATTGAGCAAACTCGTAGGCGAGCGCACAAAAGAAGCTCCACAAGATGCAAAAATTCTCAGTCATATCCTTTTGGCTAGGGCTGGCTATATCAAGCAAGTCTCTGGCGGAATCTATACTATGACAATGCCTTGTCAAAAAATGAGCGGAAAGATTCAGAACATTATCCGCGAAGAAATGGACAGGCTTGACGGACAAGAAGTTTTGTTCCCTGTCGTTATGCCAAGAGAATTGTGGGAAACATCAGGAAGATACAATTCTATCGGCAACGAAATGGTGCGGTTCAAGGACAGAACAAATCACGATATGTTGCTCGGAATGACGCACGAAGAAGCCGCCGTTCACCTTGTCAATCACACGGTGTCGACTTACACTCAATTGCCGTTGATGATATATCAGTTGCAAACGAAGTTCCGCGACGAGGCGCGTTCTCGCGGTGGGCTTATCAGAGTGAGAGAATTCACGATGAAAGACGCCTATTCTTTCCACAACACACTCGAAGATATGCAAGATTATTATGCGAAAATGTATCACGCGTATTATAGAATTTTCAACCGTATCGGTCTCAAAAGGTTCATTGACATCAAGTCCGACAGCGGAATGATGGGTGGCTCAGTCGCGCACGAATATATGCTTTTGACTCCTGTCGGAGAAGACTCGATTGTTTTTTGCAATCATTGCGATTATCGCGCGAATATGGAAGTCGCAGAGAGTGTCAAAGAAAAAGTCAACTTTGCTGGCGAGCCTTTGCAAGAAGTTTTTACGGGCGACGCGAAAACAATTGACGACCTTTGCAAGTTGCTCAATATCACCGCAAAACAAACGGCAAAAGCTGTCGTTTACGCCGTCAAGGGCGACGCGGACAAGCTCGTTGTCGCGTTTGTAAGGGGCGACTTGGAAGTCAACGAAGCGAAACTCAAGAAAGCAGTTCAACAAGATATCGCCGTATACGAAGGCGGCACAAGCGACCTTATCACTTGCGGAAACATCGGCTTGAAGGGCTTGAATGACAAAATAACCGTGGTTGTCGACAACAGTTTGCAAGGAATGCGCGGTATGGTTGTTGGCGCGAACAAGCCAGAATATCACCTCAAAGGCTTTGACTTTGACCGCGACCTTTCCAACCAACAATTTTGCGACATTGCCAAAGTTTGCGCGGGCGACAAATGCCCAGTTTGCGGCGGCGAGTTGCGCATCGAAAATGGCATCGAGATAGGCAATATTTTCCAACTTGGCACAAAATATACCAAGGCTATGAATATGACTATCCACGATATAAACGGCAATCTTTTCAATCCTATCATGGGTTGCTATGGCATAGGCGTAGGGCGCGCTATCGCGTCAATCGCGCAAGAATCTAACGACGAGCGCGGACTTGTTCTTCCAATGACTGTCGCGCCGTGGCAGGCTCATATTTGCGCCCTGAGACTTGACGACGAGAACGTGGCGACCAAGACAACGCAACTCTACAACACGCTTTGCGAGGGCGGTGTTGACACATTGCTCGATGACCGCAATATCGGCGCTGGCGTAAAATTTGCCGACGCGGACCTTATGGGTATGCCTATCAGAATTGTAGTTTCGCCAAAAAGCCTTGCCGACGACGAGATAGAAATTACATTGCGCGCGACAAAAGAAAGTTATCGCGTGCCGTTTGCAAACGCGCTTGTTGAAGTCAAGAAAATAATCGCTGCGGAAATGGAAAAATTGAACAACAACGCAGATATTATGCCAGTCATAACTCCACAAGACTAACGCAAAATAGCAAAAAGACTAACGCAAAATAGCAAAAAATTAAAAAAAGACTAATGCGAAAATAGCAAAAAGACTAACGCAAAAATAAAAAAAAGGCTAACGCAAAAATTGCAAAAAAATTACAAAATAAAATAACAAAATCACAAAACAGCGACTGCTACAAAATGAGCAAGCGCTGTTTTTTTATCGAGAGTAAAATGGACTTGTGTGGAGAAAACTTGCCAAACATAACGAATTAAAACGGAAATATGCTTGCAAGGGTGACTATTTTGTCAGTGAAATATCTCCTTGAATGGAGATATTTTCTCAAGAAAAAAGCTTAAATATTTTTTCGAAATCGGTTACTTTATTTTTGGAATGTCGCTTTGAATTGAGATATTTTCGCAAGAAAAAAGCTTAAAATATGCTTGCAATAAACGTCACTTTATTTTTGGAATGGCGACGTTTTTGTCCTTGTAATGAATGTCAAAAGTGTCGTTTTCCACATTGTAACAGGCGAGCAAAATGTTGTCGATTGGCTTCTCGTCCAACTGCAATTTGGTTGTCAGCCACTCGGCGCTTTGGTTGACGTCGCGCAGTTGTTCGTCGCAAATTTTGCCGT
>JAVXBP010000087.1:0-4830 GCA_036659935.1 Clostridia bacterium | reverse complement strand
AAATTCGTCGATTTTTTTGTTTTCGCCGGTGAGCTCAATAATCATAGACTTGGCGGAAATGTCAAGAATAAGACCACCGAAAAGGTCGGTGATTGCGACGATTTGTTTGTCGAAAACATCGGTAAAAGAGACAACTTTGACAAGAATCAATTCGCGACAAACGCTGTCAACTTCGGCAAGAGCGGTAACGCTGATAGTGTCAACGAGCTTGGCGGTTTGTTTGACAACTTGCTCCAATTCTGCATCATCTCCGTTGACGACGACAGTAATTCTGGATATACGAGAATCGTCGGTCGCGCTGACTGACAATGAATCTATATTAAAGCCGCGTCTGCCAAAAAGGCTGGACACCCTTGCCAAAACGCCCGAATTATTGCGAACTACAACAGAAATAATGTGTTTCATTTTGTTTCCTCACATAATGTAATAGATTTAGTATACTATCACCGCCCAAAAATTGCAAGTTTTTAAAATACTTTCTAGAAATATTTTTTCAACAATTCTTCAAGCGCGACAACTCCGTCGGAATTTTCCAACTTTGATTTTTCTTTTCGCTTGTTGTCAATCATCGCGACGAGCGTGTCTTTGACGTCTTCCATTCCGACTTCTGCGCCTTGAATTGACGAGTAAGGCAAGAACAAATTGTCGACCTGTAGTTTGATTTCGGCATTTTTGTTGTCTTGTTGGGCGCTTTTGCTGGCGGTGATTTGTCGCGTGTTGTCACTCTCAAAAGTTGTGATTTGGCTTTCTTGCGCGCGCGAATTTTTCGCTTTGATAACCGATATTTTTTGGTTGCTCGACGCTTGCGTAAGCTTGTCAACAAGCGCGTCTCGGTCGGCGCTTTTCTTGTCGAGAGAGTTTGCGACGTTTTTGTTTGTGTCAAAATTGCCGTCTTGCGAGTTGTCGCTGTGGCAATCTGACGCAACTTCCGATTGCGGAATATTGAGCTCGCTCGACCTGTCGAAAACTATTGTTTCGTCGCACTGTTGCGAGACAAAATTTGGGCTTTCGACCCCGATAACGACTTTCTTGCCGTTTTCTCTGAGCATACGCACCATTGGCATTGAGTCAATCGGCGACGATATCAAGAAAAACCCGTCAATGTTTTTGTTGGCGACCGCAAGCGCTGTCGCGTCAATAACTTGGCGAATATCCACACGCACTTTTTTGCGATTTGCGAGCGGAACATCAACATACGCCGAATATTTTTTGACAAATTCGGTATATTCCGCGTGGCGTTTTGCGTTGTAGCCATAGAGTTTGACATAGGCGACCCTGCCGTCAAGGCTCGCAAGGGCTTGTTGGAACATTTGGAAACTTATCCTAACCGCTCCAAGGTCATACAAAATTGCATAATTCATAATTACCTCCACAAAATTCTATTCAGTTATCTTTTGTAAAGGTTGCATTTGGAACTTTGCAACAAAGAGTAAGAGTTCTGATTGTATCTATTATCTCTATATCCATCAATATCATTGATTTATTTTTACAATATTTTCTATATTATTGTTGCCAAATTTTAATTTTCTCGCTTGTTAAAAAACAAATATTGTTGCGCATATCCAGCCAACTCGCCATAGATTTGCAAGAGTTTTTTTCTTATTTGCGCGTTGTTTTCTCCGCTGTCGCCGACCGTGTCGCGATAAACTTTTTTTATCCACGTGTCCACTGGGAAAACGTCCAACTTGTGATAGCCAAAAAGCAAAATGCAATCGGCAACTTTTGGTCCAACTCCGAGCAACTGACACAATTTTTTGTTGCCACAAAGTCCGTCCATATCGCAAACCGAAAGCATATCGAAGCCATTTGCGACAGCTTTTGCCGTCTCAGCGAGATATTTTGCGCGATAGCCAGCGCCAATGCTCGCATAGAAACTCTCGTCAACGCTCGCCATTGCTTGCGGTGTCGGAAAGGCAAAAAAGTCACCTTTGTTCTCGCCAAGGCGCTGACAAAGTCTTTCGATAATCGCCTTTATGCGCGGAATGTGATTGTTGGCGGATATGATAAAACTTATCAACATTTCCCACTTGTCTTGGCGCAAAATTCTTATTCCGTGACCGAACTCAATCGCGTCCGCCATAAAAGGCAATGCGCTGAGCTGTGATTTTATCTTTCCATAATCTGTTTGCAAGTCAAAATAATTGGAAAAATAATCTTTGTCGTCGGACAAAATGCGCGCGCAATTCTCGTCTTGAATTACAACGCAAGTCTTGTCAAGAGAAAAAACTTGCCACGTCTTGTCATCGAGCTTTTTGTAGCGGAAAATTTGTCCGCACTCAAGAATATGCCTTATGTCAAAGTCGCCAAGGTCACTTATTATTATATCGTTTTGTCTTTCGCGCATTTTGTCCGCCTTTGTCAAAAATTATCTTTTGTTGTCGCTTTTGCAACGACTTTATTATTAATATTGTAGCATACTTGCGCAATGTTTTCAATTTTTTGACAACTTTTGTTGCAAAATTGTTGCAAAGATAAGAATATTTTTTATTTTTGACAAAAACTTGTCTTACGCTCAAATATTTGATATACTTAAGACAAAGTAAAGTTTTGATTAAAATTTGTAGAAAAACTTGTCATATCGACGGCTTTTGGGGGATAATATGGAAAACGAAACTGCAAATATCATCAAGCCAAACACAAAAATTCGCTTTGGCGAAAAGACGGCTTTCGCGTGCGGAGAGATTTATGGCTCTGGCGCGGTCGCCCTACTTTCTGTGCTATATCTCACTTTTTTGACTCAAATTTTGCATATTCCGCCCGCAATCGCTGGCACGATAATTATGCTTGCGAAAATTTGGGACGCGGTCACCGACCCGCTTATGGGCGTGATTTCTGACAACACTCGCACAAAATTTGGTCGTCGTCGCCCGTATATTTTCGCGTCGGGCTTTTTGCTTATCGTCGGGCTTATGCTACTGTTTATGCCGATTCAATCGTGGCAATCAATGCCTCTCAAAGTCACTTACGTCATCATCGCTTATATGATTTACAGCACGATTTCGACGGTTTTCAACGTGCCTTATTTGTCGCTGACTTCCGAGATTTCTCAGAACGTAACCGAGCGTAGCAATATGAACTTTGCGCGCACGGCGATTGGCATGGTCGCAAGCGGAATTTGTTATCTTGTGCCGACCGAATTGCTTGGACTGCAACGCGACGGCGTGGTGAGCGACACTCAATTTTGCTTTATAATTGTTATATGCTTTGGCATTTTCTTTGCTGTTCCTGTCTTTTTGACGGCGATTTTTTCCAAAGAACGCGCTCCGTTGCCAGCTCAAAAAGCGCATTTCACTTTCAAAAATTTCACAAAAACTTTCGAGCTGAAAGCCTTCCGCCGACTGCTTGTAATGTATATGTTCAGCTTCGTTTGCAACGAGATTATCGCGAGCTTGCTCATAACTTTCGTTTTCAACGTGTCTGGTGGCATCAAGGTCGCTGTCTTTGGCGGAACGATGTCGCTGGCGACGCTTGTAAATATGTCAATGCTGCTTTGCGCTGGCGTTGTCTTGCCGGTGGCGCTGATTTTGCTCAACAAAAAAGTGCCAAAACCTGTGATTTTTATGATAGGACTGCCTTTCTATATGATTGGCGCGCTTTTGCTGGCGTTCTTCCCGACGAGTTGGAACCCGAATTATATGATTTTGTGCTCCGCAATCGCTGGCATCGGCTTTGGAATGGTGCAAGTAATTCCTTGGTTGACCTTCCCTGACATCATTGACGTGGCAGAATTGAAGTCGAACGACCGCAACCCGGGCGCATACAACGGCACAATGACGTTTTTCAAAAAGTTTGCCACGGGCGTGGCGGTTTTCCTTGTGGGACAAATTCTTGCGATAAGCGGTTATGACTCCACTCTTGGCACAAGCGACTTCCAACCAACTTCTGCAGTAACTGGTATGAGAATTGCCATTGGCGTGTCGGCGGTCATCTTCTTGACGATAGCTTTTGTGGCGGCGTTGCGTATCAAAATTACCACTCGCAAGAGCGAACGCGTAAGATTTTTTATCGACAAACAACGCGAGGACAACCTTGCAACTCTCACCGAAGAAGAAACAGCCGAGCTCAATCAACTCAAAAAGGAGCTTTTCTAGAATGGAAAATAATTCGAAACCTGATTGGACAACAGCCACGAATTCCGCAAAAATAAGCGAGAATTCCACAATGGCAAGCGAGCGTGCGTCAAAGACAGCCGACGGCTTCAACTCTCAATCGCTCGTCCAAATGTGCGCGACCTTTTGCAAGTGCTTTGGCGTTACTCCGCCACAATTTGCAAGCGACCCAATCGACGAGCTTTGCGACTATGTTCTCGCTCAAACAAAAAGCGGAAAAATTGACAAAGTTGTCATTTTCAACCCCGATGCAATTGCGGAATGGTGCTATTACAAATACAAAAATTTGTTGCCAAACTTGGAAAAATTTGCGCCCTATGTCCAACCGCTTTGCTCGGTTTTTCCGCCAAAAACACCCGTTTGCTTCGCGACGATGTATTCTGGCGCGACCCCAGCTCAACACGGAATTACAAAATATACAAAGCCTTGTTTGACGATTGACACAATCTTTGACGCGCTCATTCGCGCAGGCAAAAAGCCTTGCATTGTCACCGTGGCGGAACAAAGCATGGACAAGCTTTTCCGCAACCGCAAAATGGACTATTTCGCAATGGAAAATGACCAAGCCGTCGTCGCAAAAGCGATAGCGCTGATTGGACAAGACAAATACGATTTCATTTGCGTTTACAATCAAGAATATGACGACATAATGCACCGCACTCACCCAAATTCTTTTCTGTCCAAACGCGCGCTCGTCCACTACAACGCGTCTTTTGGCGCG
>JAVXBP010000086.1:0-4854 GCA_036659935.1 Clostridia bacterium | reverse complement strand
GCTTATCTTGACTTTTGCATAATTTCTATGACTTTTTTGCCAAATTGCTCGCCGAAACGAGCGTGGAAAAATTCTTGACACAATTATTCGCGCTTATCTTGACTTTTGCGCGTTATTAGGTTACAATAACCATAATAAATAATAAAGATAAAATTAAAACATATTCGCCATCGCGATGGAGACAACTGCGCCAAAAACGCGCAAAGTTGAGCGACGACGCATAGGGGGGAAGCTTTGAACTCTGAGATAAATTTTATCCAACGGAGCAATGATATTGTCTTGAACGATTTTCACTTCCACGCTTGTTGGGAGCTTGTTTATTGCAAAAAAGGCAAGATTAAATGCGAATTGGAAAATGAAAAGTTCGAGATTTTTGAGAATCAACTGGCTTTTATCAAGCCACAATTGAAGCATCGTTTTTCTGCAACAAGCAAAGATACGATTTTTTATTCTGTCGTCAGCGAAAATTACAAGGCAAAATTCCCGTCATATTTTGTGCTGACCGACAACCCTTGCAATGATTTGCTCACAATTATTGAGCGAGCGTACGCATATTTTTGCCTTGACCCTTTTTGCTCAAAAAAAGGCATTTCTTCAGCGTTTAGCGCTTTGTTTTTTTCGCAAATTGACACTATGCTTTCGACGGCGACCAACAACGAATATATTTTCAAAGTCGCTTACGCAATTATTAGCAACTTGTCCAACACGAACTTTTCGTTCGACGATCTTTATTCCAAAATGCAACTTTCGAAAGAATATGTCCGCAAACTTTTTATCAAAGAAAAGGGACTCTCTCCCCTACAATTGCTCAACACTTTGCGCATTTGGCACGCCTGCGTATTGCTCCAAGCGGGGACTTATCAAACATTTTCTATCGGTGAAGTGTCCAAAATGAGTGGCTTTGCCGACCAACTTTACTTCTCGCGCGTTTTCAAAAAAATAATCGGACAAAGTCCGTCCGACTATCTCAAAGACACCGTCTGTGGCGGAATCAAAAAGCAAAAATAAGCCATCGAAAAAGGCGCGACTAGCGCGCCCTATCGTTGCAAATTTTTTGGAATAAGTAATGCAAAAAAGCAATTATAATATTACACTTTCTGCAATTGATTAGACAACAAAATTGATTTCCACGCACTCATAAGGCGCAAATGCGATAGGCATTGCGTCTATTTTTCTTCTCTCGCCCTTTTCGTCTTGGACAAATGCGCCGAGCGAGCGGAAAGCGACCTTGATATTGGCTTTTGTTTGTTCGCCAAACAGTTCTTTGAAAGTTATTTTAATTTCTTTTTTGTCATCGCTCAATTTGATTTCGTCAACAAAAATTCCGTCGTTGTCAACTTCGACAAAGTTGTCAATTTTCGCGTCGAATTTGGCGTATTTGCACGCGCTGTAAGCTTTGCCAGCTTCGAACAACATATCGCTGTCTTTTGCGCTGCCTTCGTGGACATAGAATTGCGCGGTTACGTCTTTGGCGTTGCTGTCGCCAGTTTCCACGCCTGCCACGCTTGCGATATTGTCGCAAAACGCGCATTTGGATGCGGAAAACATAGCAATTCCGCCTTCTTGAGTTGACACGTCCAAAATGTCAGGCATATTCAAAATTTGCGATTGGAACAACGCGCGCGTTTCCGTTGCGTTTGTTGCGTTTGTCGCATTCATTGCAGTTGTCGCGTTTGTTGCGTTTGTTGCGTTTGTCGCGTTTGTCGCGCCGTAAACATCAAGATTGTTTTGTGAGACAATCGCCTTTTCGTTTTTGCACGAAAACAACAAATATGGCGTAAGCTTTTTTGCGTTTGGCGTGTCAAAATGGCAAGAATAATAGATTTTTGAGCTATTATGCTCCAATATCCACATCTCACTCAGCTGCTTTTTTCCACAAAAATAACAGCTCGCAAAGTGCGCGCGGTTTTTCCCTACAAAAGCGTTGCCGTGCTCATAATTGAATTCCACTTCGTTTTCTTTGCAATAACGGTCGTCTTTTTGCGTTTTGCAAACCGCCAATCTTGTTGGAGTTTTGAAAGTCAAATTCGTTTTTTTGTCAAAAATTGACAGCAGTTCGCCCTTTTTGCCAAAGCAAAGTTGCAAGCGAGAATTTGAGATGCAATCTGGCGCAGCCTCAAGGTCGCCCACGCTTTCTTCAATCTCTTTCATTTCCGCTTTCGAACGAGGGTTGACCTCGACGTGATAAGTTTTGTCATTGAAAAATATCTCTTTGTCAACCTTGTAATTGGACGGATTTATCACGCAATATTCACCACTTTGCAACTTGCCCGCAAAAACAGAATAATAAAGCGAAAGCAAGTCAGAGCATTTCTCGAATCTTTCTCGCGTTTGTGGCGCGTCAAGAATTGTCAACAACTTCGCGCGGAATTGCAGAAAATTGTCAAGTTCGGCGCTTTTGCCCGTCAAAAAATAATTGACGGCAAGCCAATTTGTCAAAGCAAGTCTCTTGAGAAAATAGTTTTTCGCCTCCAACGGCAACATTTCTTTCATATTCTACACTCCTTTTTGCAAATTGCTGTTTGCAACCGCACTTTTTATTATTTTATTATTTGTAATTGTTGTAATTTGGGCGAGATTATCGGCAACTGTTTACTGCCGTACACAGCTGTTTGCGCCAAAATATTTTGCGTTTGCGTTTATTTCGTTTGGTCGAGTTTTTCCAAGTCAATCAACCAACTGCTCGCGACCGCGTCGCTCGGCATCGAAAAGCCTGCGCGTGGCGAAAGCCCAACCGAGCCAACTCTGACGCCATCAGGCATACACGAGCGCTTGAATTGTTGAGAAAAGAACCTTTTGTAGAAACTTTGCAACCATTTCAAAATTGTTTTTTTGTCATATTTTTCCGCAAAAGTATCGACTGCAATGCGGAAAATTTTGGTCGGCGCAAAGCCATATCTCAACGCGTAATAGATAAAAAAGTCGTTGAGTTCATATGAGCCAATGATTTCTTCTGTCTTTTGCGAACTGTCGCCAGCCACTGTGACAGGCTTCAATTCTGGGCTGATAGGAGTGTCTACAATGTCGCGCAAACAAGATTTGACAACTTCTGCGCGCGCGCGATTGTCGGCGTAATATTTCACAATTTCTTTGACAAGTGTCTTTGGAATTGACGCGTTGACGCCATACATTGACATATGGTCGCCATTGTAAGTCGCAAAACCGAGCGCCAACTCTGACAAGTCGCCCGTGCCAACAACAATCGCCTCATTCATATTTGCGCAATCCATCAAAATTTGGGTGCGTTCTCTGGCTTGAGCGTTCTCAAAAGCGCTGTCAATTGTCGTCAAGTCGTGACCGATGTCGGCGAAGTGGGCTTTGACGGAATTTGTAATATCAATCTCTTGGAAGGTCGCGCCAACGCCACGCGAAAGCTTTTCCGCGTTTGATTTTGTGCGCTTGGACGAGCCAAAACAAGGCATCGAATAAGTGAGAATGTTGCTTCTGTCGAGTTGCAAGCTGTCCATTGTTTTCGCGCAAACGAGCAACGCCAACGCGCTGTCCAAACCGCCAGAAACGCCAAGAACCAACTTTTTGCAACCGATATGTTGCATACGTTTTGCGAGCCCCTTTATTTGCATTGTAAGAATGGTGTCAAGTCTCGATTTTTTCTCTTGTTCATCGTCAGGCAAGAAAGGATTTTGCGAATATTTTGTGATAATATTGCTGTCAACGACTTGCATATCGAACTCAATTCTTCTGTAATTGTTGGACTTTTGAACGGGATAGGTATTTTCGCGTCTTCTCTCATATGACAAAAGTTGGACGTCAATCGTCGCAAAAATTGTCTTGTTGTCAAAAAGCGAACTTTCTTGCAAAATTTGACCGTTTTGGGCGATAATATTGTGTCCGCCAAAAACGCCGTCCGTCGACGATTCTCCGTCGCCAGCGCTCGCGTAAATATAGGTGCAATTGCATTTTGCCGACTGCACTTCGACGAGTTCTCTGCGATAGCGTTCCTTGCCGACAAGTTCTGGGTCGGCGCTGAGATTGGCGATAATGAGCGCGCCAGCGTCAGTGCAAAGCGCTGTCGAAGGGCTTTCCGCCACCCACAAGTCTTGACAAATTTCCACGCCAAAAAGAAAGTTTGGCATTGTAGTGCACTCAAAAAGCAAGTCTCTGCCAAACGCGACAGATTGACCGCCAATGACGATTGTTTCTTCTTGATAATCGCCGCTTGCAAAATATTTGTGTTCTTTGTAAGCGCCATAGTTGGGCAAATTTACCTTTGGCACAACGCCAAGAATTTCCCCTTTGTAGAAAACCACGCCACAATTGAAAAGCTTGTTGTCATTCCTGAGAGGCGCGCCAACGACGAAAACCATATCGATTTTCGCTGTGCGAATAGCAATTTTTTTGAGAAAATATTCGACGCTGTTGAGCAAATTGTCTTGCAAAAACAAGTCGTCGCAAGTGTAGCCCGTCAAACAAAGCTCGTGGAAAACAAGCAGTTTAACTTTCTTCTGTTCGCTTTCCAAAACCTTGTCGATAATTCTCTCATAGTTTTTCTGACAATCAGCAACCTGAATGTCAATCGTTGCCGCGGCAACAGTCAAAAATCCGTCTTTCATAATACCTCAATCAAATTATTGTGTAACTTTGCGAGCGCTTTCGCTCACTTTACAATATATATTATACACCATATTTGAGCGTTTGGCAAACACTTTCTCGATAGCATTAACTCAAGATATAAGCAAAAAAAATATCCACCAGAACACCGAAATGCTCTAATGGATATTATAAAAAATTATTGTTTTATGGGATAGAAAAAAATTACGCCTTGTATAAATTGGGCGTTTTAAATAATAAAATGTACCAAATAGAAACGGCGGTTTATTATTTGAATTTGGCTAT
>JAVXBP010000085.1:0-4924 GCA_036659935.1 Clostridia bacterium | reverse complement strand
GCTAATAAAAATAATAAAAGTGAGATAAAAAGCTAATATACGACAGAATTCGCATATTAGTTTTTTCTTGTTGGAGCAAATACTTGCAATTCTTGCTAAAATAATATATAATATATAAGAAAAATTGTAGTCGGGAACGATTGAAGCATTGCCTGCCACCTTGTTTGGACGACATCGCTCGCATATCGAGGCTGCAATTTGGATAAAAAAGAAATTTTGCAATTCTGCAAACAATACGATACGATTGTGATAAATTTGCGCCCAGCGCGCACGGAACTGACATCGGAATTTTGATTGCCAAGAGCAATTTTTATAATAAAACAATAGCGAAGATATCGCTATTAAATTGGAGGATTTTGTGGCAAAAAAACAATTGAAGATTGTCTTTCTCGGCGGAGTCGGCGAGATAGGCAAAAATATGACGGCGCTTGAATATGGCGACAACATTTTGATAGTCGATTGCGGTTGCACCTTCCCAACGGAAGAAACACCGGGCGTTGACTTGATAGTCCCAGACTTTACATATATCGAGGAGAACATCGAGAAAGTCAGAGGCGTAGTTATTACTCACGGTCACGAGGACCATATCGGCGGTTTGCAATTTTTTGCAAATGACTTCAACGACGTCAAGATATACGGCAGTGATTTGGCGATGGAACTTGTCAAAAGCAAGCTCAAAGAACGCGAGATGCCAATGCCAAAACTCGTCACCGTCAAAGGTGGAGAAGTCAAAAAGATTGGTTGTTTTGACGTAGAATTTATCAACGTTACGCACTCAATATCGGGCGCGTTTGCGTTGGCGATTACAACTCCAGAAGGAGTGGTTTTCCACACGGGCGATTACAAAATTGACTTTACGCCTATCGACGGCGAGAAAATTGACTTGGCGCGTATCGCGGCGATTGGCAATCAAGGCGTAAAACTTATGCTTGGCGAGTCAACCAACATTGAGCGCGCAGGCTCGACAATCTCTGAGAGAAAAGTCGGAGAAACGCTCAGCAAGATTATTCTTGGCGACACCACGGACAGAATTATTATCGCGACATTCGCGAGCAACGTCAACCGCATTCAACAAATTGTAAATATTTGTGAGCAAGCGGGCAGGAAAGTCGCTTTCAATGGTCGCAGTATGAAAAAAATATCCGAGATGGCGACTGAGCTCAAACTGCTTACGGCGCAACCGCAAACTTTGGTCGATATCGAAGACATCGGGCCAATCGAACCGCAAAAATTGTGCATAATCACGACAGGTTCACAAGGCGAAGCGATGAGCGGACTTACGAGAATGGCGTCGGGCGACGACAAAGTCAGAATATCCAACACCGACCTTGTTATCATTTCGTCCAACCCAATCCCCGGCAACGAGAAGTCAGTTTACAACGTTATCAACAACCTTTATCGCCAGGGCGCAAAGGTTATGTATGGCTCGCTCGAGCAATTGCACGTGTCAGGACACGCTTGCCAAGAAGAATTGAAGCTTATGCTTTCGCTCGTAAAGCCAGAATATTTTATCCCAGTGCACGGCGAATATCGTCACTTGGAACAGCACAGAGAAATGGCTATATCAATGGGAATTCCTGAGAAAAACATTATGACAGTTGACATCGGCAACTGCGTCGGTCTCGACAAAAGCGGTCTCAAAAAGCTCGACAACGTCACGGCTGGCAATATCTATGTTGACGGACTGTCAGGAGTGACAAGCCTTATTCTCAAAGATAGAAAACAACTCAGCAAAGAAGGGCTTGTGATAATTCTTATATCAATATCCCTTGAGACAAAACAAATTGTCGGCATGCCTGAGGTGATTACGAGAGGTCTTGTCTTTGACGATGACTTTATCGAGATATTGAGAAACGCGGTGGAAACAGTGGTCGAAGCGGCAGATTACAACAGCGAAAAAGACAGGGGCGCGCTCAAAATTAATGTCAAAAAGAAAGTTACAAAAGTTGTGAGCACAAAGCTTAAACAACGCCCAATGGTGCTCCCAATAGTCATCGAACTATGAAAGAACAGTCTATAACTGAACAGCCTATAACAGAAAAGCCTTTGACAAAAGAACATAATGCAGAACAGTCGGTGGCGGAACAGTTGCGCATAATGCACGACTTTGCTCGCGAAAAGTTTATTCCAATAATGGATGACGAGAGCGTGGAAAAGTTTGTAGAGATTGTCAGACAAGTCCGCCCGAAAAGAATTCTTGAGATTGGCAGCGCGGTGGGCTATTCTGCGGCGCTTATGGCGATGAACAGCGACGCGCAAATTGATACGATAGAGATAGAAAAGTCTCGATTGGATATTGCGAAAAGTTTGTGGGCAGGGCTTGGCTTGAGCGGAAGAATAAACGCTTTTCTGGGCGACGCAAACACAATCTTGCGGGACGTGATTGCCGACTTTGGATATGACTTTGTCTTTCTTGACGGCGCAAAAAGCAAATATCTTGAGCAGTTGCAAACTTGCTTGCCAAACGTGCGGAGTGGGGGAGTGATTGTCGCGGATGACGTTTTGTTTTTTGGAATGGTCGCGAGCGGACAACCTGTCGCGCACAAACACCGCACAACAGTCACAAGGCTGAGAGAATTTCTTGAATATATAAGCTCCAACCCCTTGCTCGACGTCACAATCGACGACAGCGGCAACGGAATGGCGATTATAAAGAAAAAATAAAGTTGCAACGGAATGGCAACAATAAGAAAAAAGAAGTTGCAATTGTAAAAAAATAAGTGGCAACTGAATGGCAACAATAAGAAAAAAGAAGTTGCAACGGAATGACAATAATAAATGGAAAAAGAAATTACAATTGTTAAAAAATTAAGTGGCTACAAAATGACGGATAATAAGGAAAAAATGAATAGGATAGAATTGCTTGCTCCTGCTGGAGATATGAACAAACTCAAGACTGCTTTACACTTTGGCGCAGATGCCGTTTATGTCGGCGGAAGCGACTTTAGTTTGCGCGCAAACGCCAAGAATTTTGATTTGGAAACGCTTGCAGTCGCGGTCGAATATGTTCATTCTCGTGGCAAGAAAATATATGTCGCGGTCAATATTTTTGCTCGCAATGACGACTTCGACAAGCTTGGCGAATATTTTGTAAGCTTGTATGAGTTGGGCATTGACGCGGTGATAATATCAGATGCTGGCGTGTTGAGCGTTTGTCGGGCGGTTGCGCCACAAATGGAGATTCATCTCTCCACGCAAGCCAACACCACCAACAAATACAGCGCAAAATTTTGGGCGGAACAAGGTGTCAAAAGAATTGTTCTCGCGCGTGAGACAAGCATAGAAGAAGTCAAACAGATAAGAGAATTTTTGCCAGCCGATATCGAAATCGAGGCGTTTGTGCATGGCGCAATGTGCATATCTTACAGCGGAAGATGCTTGCTTTCCAACTTCCTTACGGGCAGGGCGAGCAACCGTGGCGAGTGCGTGCAAGCGTGCAGGTGGGAATATCAAATCACCGAGGCAAACCGTGGCGGAAGCCCACTTTCTATCACCGAGGACGCGCGCGGAACTTACATTCTCAACAGCAAAGACTTGAATATGATTGAACATATCGACGACCTGATTGAGAGCGGAGTTTTTTCGTTCAAGATAGAAGGAAGAATGAAATCGCCCTATTATGTGGCGAGCGTTGTCAACGCTTATCGCAAGGCGATTGACAGCTATTATCTCGACCCGCAAAACTATGCGCCAGACGCAAAACTCAAAGACGAGTTGTTCAAAAACAGCCACCGCGACTATACGACGGGCTTCTATTATGGCGACAAAGACAATGTTTGCCTTGAGACGTCTCAGCCAAAATGCGACTATGAATTTATGGCGGAAGTCATAGACTATGACAAGCAAAAGGGCTTGTTGCAAGTTGAACAACGCAATCGCTTTGCAAAGGGAGACAGTTTGGAAATTCTTTGCGCAAACGACGAGTGTTGGAACAAAACAATCGTCATTGACAAAATGTTCGACGCCAACGGCAATGAGATAGAAGATGCAAAACTTGTCCAACAAAGAGTGTTTATTCCAACCGAATTTGCGCTGGAGGAAAGAGATATTCTCAGAAAAAAGGTGAAATAATGAAAAAAACTATTCTTATTTTTTATTCTGAAATTTGTTATGACCAAGCTGCGTTTGCAATAAAGGCTACTATGGAAAAGGCCTTTCCTAATTGCGACATAATTTTGATAGCGGAAAATCAATTTGTCAACCCGATTACGCATTGGGCGGAGAGCAACTTCTATACCGCGACAATCAGAAATATGCCGTGGTTCAACAAAATGCTTTATTCTTTCCGCGAGAGAAAACTCGGCAAATTTGCGGACGAACTTCAAGAAAAACCGAGCGAAACAAAGTTGAAACCTATCCAAGAAAATGCGGAAATGAAAGCGATAAAAACGCAATTCCGCAAAGTGGAAAATATCATTTTGCGCTTTGACCCAGACTTGATAATTTGTATGTCGCCAAAGTCGATTCAAAAAATTGCGAAAGTAAAAAAGAGGCTTGACATTCGCTGTCCGATATTCGCTATGCAAACAGATTATGCGTTCAATTCGGAGTTTGTCAGCCCAATCATCGACGGCTATATTGTCCAGAACGAAGTCATCGCCCAAACAATGGCGAGAAGAAATATAACGCCAAAAAAGATATTTACTTTTGGCACTCCATTGATAGAAGAAAAGACTATGGAACAGTTCGCAAGGGAAGAAACACGCAACTTTTTTGGCATAGAAAACGACTTGCCGATTATATCAGTGTTTGGCGGACGGTTTGGCTGCGACAGCGTAAAGGCGGCATTTGCAAGTCTTATAAGCTTTGCAAGCAAGGCAAACATTATAGTGTTGACGGGCGGAAGCGAGAGTTTGTCGAGATATTTGCAAACTTTGCTCAGCGCGAAAGGCATCAAAGAAAATATCATTTTTGTTGACAAAAT
>JAVXBP010000084.1:0-5015 GCA_036659935.1 Clostridia bacterium | reverse complement strand
GATATATCCGACGCTATCTTCTTCGTTTGCGAGTGGGACAATTGTGATTGGCGAGTTGGCGTTGTTAAGTCTCACAATAACATATTCGTCAGTGATTGTCTTGAGACAGTCAGCAAAAAACTTTGCGTTTACGCCGATATTGATATCTTTGCCTTTGACAAAAATTGAGATTATTTCTTTTGATTCGCCCATTTCACTGTTGGACGATATTGTCAATTTGCCTTCTTTGACTTCCAACTTTATAAGGTTTGACTTCTCATATCTTGACAAAATTGACGCGCGCTCAATCGCGTCAGCGAGTTGGGTGCGGTTGATTGTAAGCTCAATGTCAAAGTCTTTTGGAATTGTGTCTTGATAATTGATAAATTTCCCGCCGAGCAACGACGTAATAATTTTTGTATGCTTGATATCAACGAGCATTTTGTTGCTTGATATGTTCAACACAACAGTTTGTTCGTCTTCTTCGAGCAATTTGGATATCTCGCTCAAACTTTTTGCTGGAACTATAATTTTTGTGAGCGGAAAATCTTGCTCAAGTTTTTTCGAGCAAACCGCGAGACGATAGCCGTCCAAAGCCACCGCTTTGATAACGTTGCCGTCCAACTCAAAAAGAACGCCTTTGAGAATTGGGCGATTGTCGTCAGTCGCAGTCGCAAAAATTGTTCTATTTATCAAATCTTTTAGGTCTTTTTGCAAAAGCGTAATTGACAAATCATATTCCAATTCTTTTATTTGCGGATATTCTTCCAAGTTCATTACTTTGAGAAAAGTCGAGCTGTCAGAATATTTTATAGTCAAATTGTTGTCGCTTATGTCGCTGAGTTCTATTTCATTTTCTCCGCTCAACTTGCGCGCGAGCTCGTTTATCAATTTGCCGGGGATAAGAATATCGCCTTCCATTTTGACGTCGGCCTTTATTTTTTTGATAATAGCAAAATCAAAGTCCGTCGCAGAAAGTGTCAAACAATCGTCGTGAGCGCTGAGTTTTATTCCTTCCAAAATAGGTTGAACTTTTTTAATTGGCAAAGCCTTTGTTACTTTTGCAAGCGCATCGGCAAAATCATTTCCATTACAAACAAATTTCATAATAATCTCCTTTATAAGCAAAAAATTCTAGTTTTGGGTTAGCTTATATCTTATATAATATAGTATTAGATAATGATAACAATAATAATAAGGGGTGTGGATAAGGTGGATAAGTCATTTAACTGACATATTGTCGAGAAAAACAGCTTTTTTTGTGTGGACAAGGCGGTGTATAAAAATCAAAAGTTGTCCACAATATCCACAAAACACTACCGTTTCTCCACAATATTCTTAATATCGCGAATTTGCATTGCGGTAAGCGTGTCTTTCTTTTCCATTTCCGCAATTTTGTTCCTTGTATAAATGATAGTTGTATGGTCGCCATATCCAAAATATCTTCCTATCGTGGCGAGTGGCAAGCCGAGCATATCATTTGTGAGATAAATCGCAATTTGTCGCGCAAAAACAATATTTTTCATTTTCTTTTTGCCAACAATCTCGTTTTTTGGAATATTGAAATATTCGCTCGTCGCCTCAACGATTGTGTCAATCGACAGCGCGTGAGACGTGACGTCGATGTCGTCTTTGAGAGCGGTTTTGACAATGTCAATTGAGTCGGCGCTTTCTATATTGTATAGTTGACAATAAAAAATGACTTTAGACAGCGCGCCTTCGAGTTCTCGAATGTTCGAATCAATTTTTTCCGCGATAAAATAAATCAACGCTTGCGAGATATTGAATTTTTTTGAATAAGCCTTTTTCTGCAAAATCGCAATTCTCGTCTCAATGTCAGGGTGAGTGACGTCGCACGTCAAACCGCATTGGAAGCGCGAGCGCAATCTTTCTTCGAGAAAAGACAATTCTTTTGGGTGGCGGTCAGACGAGATAACTATTTGTTTTCCTGTCTGATAAAGGTCATTGAAAGTGTGGAAAAGCGCCTCTTGCGTGCCTGTTTTTCCAATCAAGAATTGAACGTCGTCCAAGAAGAAAACGTCAAGCTTGCGATATTTGTCGCGGAACTTGCGGTTTTGTTCGCTGTCCTTGTTGTTTTTGATGCTTTCGACAAAGTCATTTACAAACTGTTCGGTCGTGACATAGCATATGTTTGCGCGTGGATTGTCGTGCAAAATATAGTTGCCAATCGCGTGCATAATATGAGTTTTGCCAAGTCCCACTCCGCCATAAATGAAAAGCGGATTGTGCAAGTTGCCGGGGTCTTTTGCGACGGCTTGCGCGGCAGCGTAGGCAATTTGGTTGCTTGTGCCGACGACAAAAGTATCGAAAGTATAGTTGGAATTGAAAAGCATTGACGCGTCCGACTCAACTTCTTTGACTGGTTGAACGTGGTCATAAGCGCTTTTTTCGTCAGGAGTGATAACAATCACGTCATTGATATAAGTGTTGAGTTGCGCCAACGCAAACAGAATATCGTTGTGATATTCTTTCGCGAGCATAGCTTTATAATTGCGCAAAGGCGCTACGACGACAAGTTTGTTGTAACTTATTGTGAGCGGTTCAATTTTGCTGAACCACATCTCATAACTCACAGTAGAAATGCGCGTAGCAATTTCTGACAAAAGAGCGTTCCAAATTTTCTTTGATTCTTCCATATTTTCATTATACTATAAAAAAACGAATTTTTCAAACAAAAAGCAATTATTTATAAAATATAGACAAATATTTTTTTATAATGTATAATAGAAAAGGAAAATGCCGTCCAAAATGCCAAAAAGCCAAAAAAGGCAAAGAAAAAAATAAAATAAAGCAAGAAAAACCGAAAATAATAAAAAAACACAAGCCAAAAAACAAAACAACAGAAAAAGCCAAAAGTAAATAAGAATTCCGCCCACAACGCGGAAAAAAGGACTTTGCCAAATGCTTATCAAAAGCGTCACTCTCAAAAATTATAGAAATTATTCCGAAAGAACTGTCTTTTTCAAAGACGGTCTCAATGTGATTGTTGGCGAAAACGCGACAGGCAAAACAAACCTTGTCGAAAGCATTTATTGTTGCGCGATTGGCAAGTCGCCACGCACAAACAAATACAAAGAACTTATCAAATGGAAAGAAAAATATGCCTATATCAAGGTTGTTTTTTCCAAAAAAGGGCGCGATTATACCATTGAGTTTTCGATTGACGACAGCGACAAAAAACGCATTCTCGTTGACTCCATTCCGCTCACTCGCATTGGCGAGTTGTTGGGCGAGCTCAATGTCGTTTATTTTTCTCCGGACGAGATGAAACTTATCAAAGAAAGTCCGCAAGAGCGTCGCAAATTTATCGACATAAGTCTTTCGCAACAAAACAAAAACTACTTCTATTCGCTCGGCAATTACAACAACATTCTTGCCCAACGCAACAAACTGCTCAAGACTGTTTTTGACACAAATCGTCTCAAGGACGCGCTTTTTGCGTGGGATAGACAACTTGTCAAATATGGCGCTTATATCTTGGAAAAACGCTTCGAATTCGTCGACAAAATCAAAGAATACGCGCGCGAAATTCACTTTTTTCTGACCGATAACAAAGAAGAATTACAGCTCGAATATGAGTCGTTTTCCACCCACCAGACACGCGAAGAAATCGAGAAAAACTTCCTTTCCGCCCTCGAAGAAAACTTGGAAAAAGATATAAAATTGCAATATACGTCCGTCGGCTTGCACCGCGACGATATGTCAATCTCCGCCAACGGAATTGACATTCGCAAGTTCGGCTCGCAAGGTCAACAACGCACCGCCGCCCTGTCGCTTACGCTTGCGGAAATTGAATTTTTCAAGAGCGAAATTGGAGAAAAACCAGTGCTGTTGCTCGATGACGTTCTCAGCGAATTGGACGAAAAACGCCGCGCGAAGCTGATGGAGTTGTCGCAAGGAATGCAGACGATTATTACCTGCACCGACTTCAATATGACATTATCACACAACACTATCCGTACGAAAACGCAGTGTTGAGCGAATAGCTGTGTAGAGCCAACTTATTTGTCGTCGGCACGTAGGGAGACTACGTTGGCGCGCCTCCAAAAAGCCGTCTCTCCTTGTTCTTCATCTCAACACTGCGTTTTTGATTAGTGGGGAGCGAATAGCCTTTACCGACCAATCGAAAACTTCAACGAGTATTTGAGTTTATTAGAGAAAAAGTTATTTATAAAATATAAAGGTCTAATTGTTGATAAGTTATATTATCCGCAATGAAAAATAAAAAGGGAAAAATTATGACAAAAAAGCAACAAAAAAAGCAAACAATATTGTTTCTTGGCGACAGCATTTCTGACAACGCTTTCAATCGTCGGACAAAACACTTGCACTCAAACCCTGCCTATCCCGAGCAATTTGCTCGCGCGCACAAAGAATTCAATTGCATTTGCAAGGGCATTGCCAGCAATCGCAGTTATCACGTTTATGACCGATTGACCAAAGATTGCATTGCGCTTTGTCCCGACATTGTCGTCCTGCTTATTGGCGTCAACGACGCGTGGGAGCATTATGTCCCCGAGCAATATCCACCGCTTTTGCGCGACTTTCAACCGCATTTTGCCGAAATTATGCGCCGTCTCAACAGCGAATTGCCCCACTCAAAAGTTGTCATAATGACACCTTTCATTGTCAGCGCAATTGCCGAAAAAATGCCTTTCCGCGCCTTTCTCGCGCCTTATGTTGACTTTATCACCGAGCAAGCTCAACGCTATGGCTTTCCAATCATTGACCTGCAAGCAGTCTTTGACGCCGCCGAAAAGCAACACGAGCCGGTGGAGTTGGCTAGTGACGGGGTGCATCCGACAGTGCTTGGGCATAATTATATACTCAAAAGTGTCGAAAAATTCATTTAATTACAATGATACAGTGTTTTGCAAGAAGTGAGTTCGTACAAATTATCACGGACTGAAAACAAGTAAAAAATCTAGCAAAAAAACGCGGTAGGAGTTTTCTTATCGCGTTTTACTTTTGCAAAAAAATGTTGATTAATATACTGTTTTGCGATAGCTTTCGAT
>JAVXBP010000083.1:0-5112 GCA_036659935.1 Clostridia bacterium | reverse complement strand
CATATTGCTGTTTTCAGCGATAGGTTTCAGCATAATTTATCCAGTTTCGCACGATATTTCAAGCGAAATTCACGATTTGCACCTTATCACCGCGACAAAAGAATATGTCAAAGAACTCTTTCGCGGAGGGTTGATAACTGACGGCGCAGATGTATCGTCTTCTCTAAAATTCCAAGAACTTGAAGCGAAATTTATGTCAATCGGTGATATTATAAACCGCAATATGTCAAATTTTGTTGTGAGTATTATTATCGCGATTGTTCTTGTGTTTGCGTTTTCAATTTGTTCCAACGCAATCAGAGTGCCTACGGCATCAATTTTGAATACTTTTATGTGCTCGAATGGCGAGTATGGTTTTTGCGCCAGCTTTGTGGCAAATATCAAAAAAAGCGCGGCGTTTGGCTCAATCAGCTTTTTGATATCTTTGGCTTATTATGCGGTTGGCTTGACGGTTGGACTGCTTGTCGCGTGGGGAATTTTCCTGTTGAACAAGCTTTTCGGCCTTATGTTTGGAGTGTTTATTATTGTGTTTTTGTTCGCGCTCAAAAAGGCGGTTTTCTTGCTGTGGCTTCCTGCTATGGTCAGTGACGGGCTCAGCGCTACGCATTCGCTGGCTTATTGTTGGAAACACGGAAAAGAGACTTTTGTTGAGGCGCTCGGCGCATATGTCGCGCTGTCAATTGTCGGTCTTTCGGCATTGGTTTTGATAGGAATTACCACTTTTGGAGTGGGCGTTTTCTTCTTGATTGCCGTGCTAAAATTGTTTATGCAAAGCTATGACTTGGTTATGTATTATAGATTGAGAAATTACAACTTCTATGTAGACGACCAAAAAGTTATCTCTCCAAACAAGCATTATCGCGACGCGGTGATCGACAATCCATTGAACCTTGAAGAAACAAAATAGTGTTTGATAAATGCAAATTTACAAATAAAAAAGGTGGAAATGTCAACAATACTAGAAGTAGAAAAAGTTAATATGTCATATTTTGGTGGAAATGTAGGGGTGAGAAACCTCTCTTTTTCTTTGCAAGAGAATGAGAATTTATGCTTTTTTGGAAGGGAATTCCAAGGGAAAAGTTCCGTCGCGCGAGTGTTGTGCGGACTGGAAAAATATCAAGGTATTGTAAAATATAAGGGAATAAACTTGCAAGATATGCAGGCAAAAGATAGAAATTTGTCTTATAGTTTTGACTTAAAATCATTAAAAAAGTCAAAAACCGTGAGAGAAAACATTTTGTTGCCATTGAAGATAAGAAATGTTGACGAAGATAGTCAACTTGCAAAACTCGAAGAATTGTCGAAGCTCATTGGGCTGGAGACGATTGTTGATAAAAAAGTAAAAACGCTTGGCAAATTTGAACAAACAAAAACACTTTTGGCAAGAATTTTTGTGAGAGAATGTGATATTTATTTTGTCGACAATATTTTTTGCGAATTGGAAAAAAGCGAGAAAGACGAACTTTTCAATTTGTTCCTTGCGATTGTGTCGCAAACAAAAAATAGCGTCGTATATTTTACGGACAGCGTTGAGCAAGCGCGCAGTTTTGGTGGCAGAGTTGCTGTTTTGTCAGATTGCAAAATTGTCCAACAATGCGAATTTGACGAACTTTTAGTCAAACCTTTTCATCTCGAATGCGCGAAAATGTCAGGTGGGGAAGTTGATGTCTTTGAGTTGGAAAAAAGAGATAATAAGTATTTTTTGATATCAGAAAATGCGCAAATAGAGACAAAAGCGCCGATTGACGAGCTGTATGTTGGAAAAAAAGTTGTCGCGATAGCGAAAAAGAAAGAGTTTGTCGATTGTTATTTTGACTTGGCGAGCGAATATCGAGTTTCTCAAGAGTGAATTGCGTCAAAGCCGTCAATTTGTAAGAAAATATCTTGTTATTAGTTTGATAAAAGCAAGTTTTAAAAAATTGAGTTGTTCTATAAAAGCGAGTAGAAAAGGAGAATTATGGAAAATCAAGACGAAGAAAAAAATATAACTGACGAGCAGTCGAACGCGAAAATAACATTAGAAATGGCGTTTGGAGAAAAAGTTTCTGAGCGCGGACAAGAAAAGGCAATTTTTAATGATTATCCGCAAAAGACGCATATGAGCAAAAAAACAATAACGATTGTTGTTGTCGCAATCATTTTTGCTATGTTGGCGTGTATGACTGGCGGAATTTTGATTGGCGCAAACGTTGGAATTGGCGGCGATATGCCACTTATGATAGAAGCTTACAAAAACTTGAAAAAGTTCTATTACAAAGATATTTCTTGGTCGGAATTCCAGAAAACAGCCACTGCCGCGATGCTTGGCGGTGTCGACAATTTTACGGGAATGTATTCGATAAGTTCGACTGCTAACCCGACGGGCGTGGGAGTTGTGTTGGAAAACAACATTTTCAACGAACACTTTTTGAGAATGATATATGACGGCGCGCCTGCGAGCAGGTCGACGGCTTGTATGTGGTATCCGACTTTTGACAACGCGCAAAAAAATGTCGGCGGTGAAGATGTCGCTGACAAACAAATAAAAATGTCGGCTGGCGACGAGCTTGTCGCGCTCAAAATTAATGGAGAATTTTTGAGAGTGAAAAATACCGCAACGTCATATATTTCGAGTTGTTTGGCTGCCTCAAAAGACGGCAATGTCTCATTTTTTGTGACAAAAGAAAGCTATGGCGACGCAAATATCAAAGAAGTCGGGTTCTATCAATTCGATATGACAATGGAAAGTTATTATCCAATAAACGCGCAATATTTTGCCCCAAAAGAGATAAATAGCAAGGACACCGCTATGATAAAATATAGCGAATTTACGGAAAATTCGGCGATTGAATTCGCAATTTGCGTGGACAAATTTGTCAATGACAGCGCAAAACCTAACAATCTTATTCTTGACTTGCGTGGAAATGGTGGCGGAAGGGCGGATATTTTGTGCTATGTTGCAAAATTTTTGCTCGACCCAAACGGCGTGCCTGCGGAACTTCCTATTATAAAATATGATTACAACAAGGGCAACGGCAAGCAAAAAACAATGTTCTATGAGACGTCGTCAACATTTTCCAACAACAATGGCGCGAAGGCTTATTATATCGGCAATGTGGTGAACAATTTTAACGTTTCTGTGCTGTGTGACAATGGCACTGCATCTTGCTCGGAGGCGCTGATTGGAGCGTTGGAATATTACAACGGCACGGAAATTGTAGGCAGAAAAACTTATGGCAAGGGCGTGGCGCAAAAAATTTGTTTGATTGGCGGTGGAAAATATCAAATCGCTATCACGAATGGCTTCTATTATATTCCTACTCGCGAGCAAAATGGCGCGACAGTTTGGACGGAATCAATACACGGAAAGGGCTTTACTCCGTCGACAATCAACACTGTAAACGACCATATAAGACCAAATAAGTATGACAGTTGTGTCGCAAAAGCCTTGGAAAATCTTGCAAAACAAGCCAATAATAGTGGCAATATTGTATAGAAAATTCGAATTAATCAATGAGAAAATCGTTAAAAAAACGCAAAAAAACGACCAAAAACTGCTCGAACTTGGCATAAAATTTGATATATTTTTTTGCATTATGTGCGAAAATCAAGTATACAAATCAATGTGAAAATCGTTAAAGAAGGATAAAATGAAGAAAAAAATCGCGTTAATTTTGTTGCTGTCAATAGCGCTAATTTTTGTTTTTGCAGGTTGCAAATCGCCTGAGACAACAGAAAAGTTTACTTTTGTCGCGCCTGACGGAGCGCCTGCGCTCGCTGTAAATTCTATGCTTGGAGAAAAAACTTTTGCAAACGCAAATGTCAAAACAAGCATTGTTCCAACGTCGCAAATAAGCTCGCAAGCTGTGCAAAGCGACATTGCAATCTTGCCGTCCAATCTTGCGGTGAAGTTGGCAAACAGTGGCAAAGATATCAAGATATTGTCAATAATTACAAGCGGAAATCTCTATATTTTGTCAAGCTTGCAACCAGAAAATGACGATATTGCGCAGTTGAAAGGCAAAAAAATTATATCAATCGGTCGTGGTGGCGCGCCTGACTTAATATTCCAAAAAATCTTGAAAGACAACCAAATTGACAGCCAAGAAAGCGAGACCGAAGTTGACGGAAAGGTTGCGTTGAGCTATTCTTCTGACCCAAGCGGAATTATTCCATTGCTAGCAAAGGCTAAAAAAGACGGCAAAATGATGTATGGAATTCTTGCCGAGCCAGCTGTTGCAACGGCGCTGTCAAAGGGGCTTTTCCAAGCGTTTGACTTGCAAGAATTGTGGCAAAAAAACAACCAAAATGAGCAAAAAGGCTTTGCGCAAGCCGTGCTTGTGGCGAGCGGTAAAGTGTGTCTCAACAAGGCGCTTGTAAGCGCGCTTTTGTCCAACATAGAAAGTAGCGTTGAGATTGCTTTGACGGCAACTCCAACGGCGGTGAGCAATGTCAAAAGCAACTTTGAGCAAACAGTTTTGAACGAAAAAATGACGCAAAGCGTAGTCGAGAGATGTAATTTGCAGTTGAAAAATATCGCAGGGAATGAGAAAAATATGGCGTTTTTCGAAGATACAATCAGGGCGTGTTTTGAATTGTCGCCCAACTCTGTCGGCGGAGCAATGCCAAAACAAGAGTTTTATTATATTGGATAAATATAATTTAATAAAATAAAACTTGTAACAATGAAAAAATGCTTGAATAAAATATAATATTGAAAAGAAAACTCGTAAAAAAGAAGATTTAAAAATGCTTGAATAAAATAAAATATTGAAAAGAAAACTCGTAACAAAGAAACTACCAGCGCAGTTGTTTTAACTTGATTGGAATGCTTTTAACATTAATGGTTTTGGTGAAAATGAACAAATTTCTTTTAAAAGTAAAAAATAATTTGATTTTTAAACTAAAAATATGTTAAAATAAACAAAAAGCTGGAGAAAAGTATGAGTAAAATGATTGCTTACTGCGGTTTAGACTGCGAGAAATGTGACGCTTATATTGCCACAATTAATAACGATAACGCATTAAGAGAAAAAACTGCCAAGCTTTGGGCAGAGATGAACAATGCGCCAATTTCTCCCGCAATGATTAACTGTATGGGCTGTCGTGATAACGGAATAAAAACGCCGTTTT
>JAVXBP010000082.1:0-5252 GCA_036659935.1 Clostridia bacterium | reverse complement strand
AAGCAAAAAAAAGTTCACTATTTTGTAGTGAACTTTTTTGTTTAATTATAAAATATTATTTACAAAAACAATAATGTTTTATTTTGCAACATAATTCCAAACAATCTTTGACTTTATGTTTTTGCCTTGGTCGGTTGGATACCATTGTTTTGCAAGTTTAACGCTCCCTTCCGCGCCGCAGAAGTTGACTGTCATAAGATTTTTGCAGTTGTAGAAAGAATTACTTTCAATCTCTTTCATATTTTCGAAAAGCGTTATTTCTTTCAAACTGCCAATTTTTGTAAAAGAGTCTTTCGATATCTTTTCCAAACCGCGAGAGAATTTGATTGTTTGAATGCGGTAGCAATCAAGGAAAGCCGCTTCGCCAATAGTTTTGACACTGTCAGACATAACAAGATTCTCGATTGCAAAAGCGTGATAGAAAGCGTATGGTCGAATGATTTCCACGCCGTCAGCGATTGTTACAAGCGGAGTAAAGTCTTCCATAACTACGCTGCCAAACTCAATTTTTGGCTTGCCCTCGTCGTCCAAAACTGGGCGCGTTTGAATGTCTTTGTGTGGCGGATAAGCAACAAGTTCTTTGCCATCGATAGTATAGAGAATTCCGTCGACCGCCTTAAAATATTGGTTGCCTTCCGCGACCATAAACTTCTCAAGTTTTTCGTTGTTTTGAATGCCAATATTGTTTATTTCTTTGACATTTTTGCCAATGGTAATTTCTTTGAGATAAACTGAGTTCGCAAGCCCAACAATATCAATTTTTACAACTGGCAAGCCAGCAATTTCGTCAGGCACAACAACTTCAAAAACTCGGCTGTTGTCTCGATAAGACTTGATTGTTACAGTGTTGTCTTCTTCAATTTTGTATTCGAAAAGTCCATCAATTTTGTTGCACGCGACAAACAAAGACGAAAGACTTACAACAAGAATGACCAAAAGAATTATTTTTGCATATTTTTTCATTGTTTGTCACCCCCTTGTTGTTCGTTGTCTTTTTCGTCATTTTGACTTGCGGAAGGTTGAACTTCGTCGCTTGTCAAAGCGCTTTTTGCATCAATATCCTGTTCAATATTCTCTCCTATATCAGGTGGAGCGGTGTCTTGAACAATATTTGTTGCGTCGCAATTTTGCGTCTCGTCGCTGTCAGTTGAGACAAAACCATTTGCAACTTCGATATCTTTTGTGAGAGTTGCGGTCTCGTCAGCGACAACGGAAGTGTCAAGATCAGCGGTAAGTCTTTCTTGCTCTTCATTTTCCGCCTTGAGCCGCAATTGAAGCTCTTCGATGCACTGGTCGTGCTTTTTGCGTGTCAAATCGAAGAAGAAGAAAGGCAATATTGTGATAAAAGTGCTCACAATGCTGAGAACAATATATATCAAGAACAATTTTTCGATTACCGCTTGGTTGTAGAGAATATCCCAGTCGGACGTAAAGCCAGCGCCTTGTTGTAGCAAAGGCATAACATAGCTCAGCGCCATTGTAATTGGGCCAAGGAACCAGGAGAACACACCGCTCATTGAGTCGGCTCGTTCGCCATATCGCCACTGGTGAAAGTCCATAATATCGGCGTTCATACCGCTTTTGATTCCTTCTTCAATTGGACTTACGCCGTTGCGCAAGAGCATAGCGAACATAAATAAGACAATGCTATTTATTTTGATTGACAAGAACATAAGCAAAATCGTGACAATAGCAATAAATTTCGACCAAATTAATATTGTTTTCTTCTCAAATCTCCTTGTCAAAACTGGTGTCATCAAGAAGCCAAGCGTCATCGAAAGCACGACGATATTGGCTGCTATGCCGACAAACCACTCCATTCTGATTGAATAAATAAACCACCATTGCAGAATGCTTCCATAAGCCAAAGCCCAAATAGAAGTGATATTGGATATGTTTGTTATCCATAAATATTTGTTGGAAAGCACCTTTTTCGCGCCCGTCCAGAAGTGAACTTTTGGCCGCGAATCGTCAGTTTTCTCGATAACGCGTTCTTTGCAGTTTGCAACAAAGAAGCTGACCGCAACGCCCGCCGCTGAGAAAATTGGCACACAAATTTTGTATGTAAGAATGTTTGTATAACCGCCGAAAAGCTTGATTAAGATTGGGAAGAACATTCCGATAACTGACGGCACAAGGCTTGTGATAATTGGCACAATGGAATATAGCCGTTGTCGTTCTTGCGAATTTGGCGTCATAAAAGTAACCATATTGCCGACTACGTTGTAGCTGTCTTTGAAATATGACATAAATTGGAAAGCAAAATGCAACACAATCAACTTTGTCGCGTACGGCGCTGCTTGAACTGGCAAGAAAGGAATTATTGACATAAATATCGCGCTCGGAATGCCGAAAAGCAAAACAAATGGTTTAATTCTGCCATATTTTGCGCAAAATTTGTAACGCACAATCCAAGTGCAAAAGTTGCCCATCGCGCCGACAACGAGAATGTTGCCAAGAATTTGTGGCAACGCAATCATTCCGACAAAAGGCACAGATTCGAAAGTCTCAATCGGCACAAAATAGCACGCCAAACCGATAAGAAATTGCCCCGCGTAAGAAATGAGCGCAAAAATTTTCGTCTTGGGTTCTAGCCGTCCGTGATTCTCATAAATCAAAACGCCAAACGGGTTCATCCACATAAGCGCATAACCAAGAATTTGTCCGAGAATGGTTATTTTTGTAAAATCCATGACGTTGATATGCATAATCGCGCCACAGAAATAGTTTGCTCCAAAAACCATCAAACCGATGACTGTTGAATAAATAAAAGTTCCCACCTGAGACAGCCCATATGACGTGACTTCTTTGAGTGTCAAAAACTCACCTGGGCGAGGCGTTTTCCAGTTCATCTTTGCGGACGAAACAAGGTTGGTGACTAAACGGCTAACTTTGTTAGTCTTTTTTGTCTTGCTTTCTTTCATAAAAATCCCCCTAAAAAATTCTTACCAAAAAATATTAACTTGCGCAAAATAGCTTATACAACTTCTCATAAACAATTATATAAAATATTTTACACATTCTTTACATAGAACAGTTTATCACACAAAATCACAAAGCGCAATAGGAATTTTGACAAATTTTAGAAAAGATTAAGATAAGTTAAAACTATTATAATAATTCGATAAAATATTTCAAAACGCAGTAATAAAAGAGAAAAATTAACCGCCAATTGTTAAATATTTGACAAAGCGTGAGAAAAAACAAAAATAAAAAAAGCGAAAAAAATAGACGACAAAAGTTTGCCGTCTATTTGGAATGTTTTTGAATTATTTATTTTTCTTCAATTCGCGGTTGCGCTCCAACTCTCTGTCTTGGTTTTGGCTATACCAAAGCATAGTTTCTTTTGCGCGGAAAGCCTTGCCTTTCGGTTGGGCAATTTCCGTCTCGGCATAATTGACGCCAAAGCTGTCCAAAATGTCGTGATAACTCTCGATTCGAGTCAAAAATTCGTCAAAGTCCTTGTCTTTGTTGTTCCAAGCGACTTCCGCGAGCGCTTGCATACGCGGGAAAAGTTGGAAGTCCATTTTGTAAACGTCCCCTACCCACTCTGTCCACATTTCGCCTTCTACGCCGACAATTTGAGACGCGTGCTTTTTCTTGATTCCGTCAAAGTAAGGAGAAAATTCGTACGTGTTGGAAAGCGGATATTGACAATAGCACATGTCAAAATAGAAAAATTTGTGCTTGCTGAGCAACACTCGTCCGCCCTTGTCCAAGTGCTTTTTGACAGCCTTGTCCTTGCGGTCAGTCCAATATTGCACAAGCGTTGACTTGTCGAGAATGTTGCCTTCCAAGACTTCGTTCCACCCCAAAAGCGTGCGATTTTTCGTCTTGAGATATTCGGCGACTTCGTTGATAAAATAGCATTGCAATTGATTGATATTCGCAAGCCCTTTTTCGCGCATAAGCGCTTGACAATCGGGGCAAGTTTTCCATTCTTCCTTTGGAGCTTCGTCACCGCCAATATGGAAATAAGGGAAAGGAAAGAGACTTACAATCTCGTCAATCACATCGAAAACGAACTCATAAGTGCTTTTTTTGCCAATGCAGGCGCTTCTGTTCCAATCTTTTTGACCGTGAGTAGACGGATATTTTCCGCCAAAATACCACGGAACATCGACCTTGATATCGCGACAAGCCAAGTGGCTGTAAGCGGCAAAAGCAGCGGCAAAATGCCCCGGCATATCAATCTCTGGCACAATGTCAATGCCAAGTTTTTGCGCGTAAGCGACAATTTCTTTGATGTCGTCTTGCGTGTAGAACCCGCTGTGCGGAGTGCCGTCGTCGTCGATACTTTGCCAACCGTGTATGCCAGATTTTTCTCTTTTTGAACCAATGGTTGTGAGCAACGGATATTTTTTGATTTCAATTCTCCAACCTTGGTCGTCGGTGAGATGCCAATGGAAAACATTCAATTTGTTGAGCGACATAATGTCGAGCAGTCGAAGAACGGCAGCTTTTCCAAAAAAGTGGCGAGACTCGTCGAGCATTTCTCCGCGCCATTCGTATTGTGGAAAGTCATTCGCGACAAAGCAAGAAAGGGAAAATATTGGCTTTTTGCAGTCAATTTTTGTCCCAACGCGCAAGCTTTGAATCGCATATAGCACGCCCTTATACGCCGACGCGCAAATTGTAATTCCGCTTTTTGCGACGGTCAATTTGTAGCCCTCGGCAGGTTGACTTGCGTCAAAGTTGACAACGAGAGTCGCGCCTTTTGTGACTGTTGAGTTCGAGCAAGACGAACAATTTTCCCCGTCCGACTTTTTCTCGTCGCTTGCTGTCGCTTTTGTCTTTTTTGCGACGCTCGCAATCTTGGAATTTTCCAATTTTGCCAATTTGCTCCACAAAAGTTCTTCCAAAATATCTTTCGCAATCGCCAATTGTGGCGCGATGGAATATTCGCTCAACTCGCGAATATCGAAAGTCTCGTCAGAATAGGTCACCTTTTGCATTTTTGGTATTATTCTCATACAATTTCTCCCTTAAGAAATATTCTTGTATATAATTATAACATATATTATCTATCAAATCAATAGGGAAACAAATATTTTTGCCAGAAAGTGAGTTGTCGCAAAAAAACAAGATAAATGTTGAACAAAAGTAAAGCCCACAAAAATGGAGAGATAAAAACATACAAAGATAAGTTACAAGCAAAAAGCAACAACCAAAAACAACAACCAAAAACAACAATAAACAACCAAGCAACAACCAAAAAACAACAACAAAAAAACAAAAAACAAAAAACAAAA
>JAVXBP010000081.1:0-5316 GCA_036659935.1 Clostridia bacterium | reverse complement strand
GATATATGTTATTTTGAATTACAATTTTTGATATTATATCTCAATTAATTTTCCCACTTTGGGAACAAAAAGTCAATCTTTTTTATTTATTTTCTTGTTAGCGACATTTTTATTTTGATTATTTTTCACCGCATTTGCGCAAAAGTTGCTTATTATCGCAATTTATATTTCGATTATTTCCTTTCTCTCATTTATACAAAAGTTGCTTTGTTGGCGATATTTTCCGATTATTTTTTTTCGCACATTTGCGCAAAAGTATCTTCGTCAATAATTTCCAAGCCGAGCTTGCGCGCCTTTTCGAGCTTTGAGCCTGCGTCTTGACCAACCACGACGAGAGTTACGCTTTTGGAAACGCTGTCGCAAACTTCTCCGCCGCGTTCTTCTATCATCGACTTCGCTTGCGAACGCTTAAACCTTGCCAACGAGCCTGTCAAAACAACTTTTTTGCCGTCAAAAATGCCTGTTGTTTGAGCTTTTTCTTGGACAATTACGCCACAATCAATCAGCTGTTGCACTTCTTCGATATGCTTTTTGTCCGCCCAATAATCGACCACTCCATTCGCCATAATCTCGCCAAAGTCTTCCAATTGCAACAAGTCATCGACTTTCGCATTGACAAAATTGTCGATACTGCGATATTTTTCCGCGAGTTGTTTGGACGTTTTGCGACCAATATTCGATATGCCCAACGCGAAAATAACGCGGTCGAGCGTCGTGTGTCGACTGTTTTCTATCGCGGCAAGAATGTTGCCAATTTTCTTTTCTTTGAACCCGTCCAGCCCTTCAAAGTCGCTTTCTTTGAGCGAATAAATATCCACAAAATGCTTGAGTTTGCCTTCGTTGTAGAGCGCTTCGATTGACTTCTCAGAAAACCCGTCGATATCCATCGCTTCTTTCGAGACAAAGTGCGTCATTGCCGACACAATCGCAGGCGCGCAAGCCTTAACATTTTTGCACCGCAAAAACGCTCCGTCAAGCTCGACGTCTCCGCCACAAGCTGGACATTTTGTCGGCGGAATTATCTCTTGCGAGTGAGCAAAATGTTCGGCTACGCCAAGAATTTCTGGAATAACGTCATTGCTTCTGCGCACAAAAACTCGACTTCCAATCTTGATATCTTTGCGTTGTATATCTGCGACATTGTTGAGAGTCGCCTTGCTTACGGTCACGCCAGCAAGCTCGACAGGCTCAAGAATCGCGAGCGGATTGAGCTTGCCTGTGCGCGAAACTTGCCAAACAACGTCTTTGACAATCGTCGTCGCTTCTTCCGCGGGATATTTGAAAGCCACCGCCCAGCGCGGGAATTTCTCAGTAAAGCCTAGCTCTTGCCTTATCGCGGTGTCGTCAACCTTGATAACAGCTCCGTCAATCAAAAAGTCAAGTTGTTGGCGCAATTCTCCAATGTGATGAACCGCGTTGACAATCTCGTCCGCGCTGTCAAAAAGTTGGAATTGTTCGCTGAGCTTGAAATGATTTTGGCGCAAAAATTCAATCATATCTTGACCTTTTGCAAAGTCATTGTCGATATAATTGACATTGTAGCACATAACGTCAAGTTGCCTTTCCGCAGTAACTTTCGGGTCGAGATTTCTTATCGCGCCAGCCACGCCGTTGCGAGCGTTTTTGAGCGGAACGACATCTTCTCGCGCGTTGTATTTCGCAAGCGCGGAAAGTCGCATTATGCCCTCGCCCTGCACTTCCAACACTCCCTTATAGTCAATGGTGAGTGGCACGCTTTTGATAGTGTTGACCTGTGGCGTAACGTCCTCGCCGACAGCGCCATTGCCACGCGTCGCCCCCCTGACAAGCGCGCCATTCTCATAAGTTAGATTGATTGTCAAGCCGTCGAATTTGTATTCCACGCTGCACAAAGGCAAAACTCCGCCATTGCTTTTTGCAAGCTTGTCCAGCCACTCTCTCAGCTCGTTTTCCGACTGGCATTTGTCCAAACTATACAACCTGCCCAGGTGGCGCGCGGTGGAAAATTTGGTCAACACAACGTCGCCCACTCGTCGAGTTGGCGATGACGGCAAAACTCTGTTCTCTGACTTTTCCAACCTGACAAGCTCGTCATAGAGTTTGTCATATTCTCCGTCGGCAACCGTCGGCGTGTCAAGAACATAATATTGATAGGCATAGTCGTTGAGTTGGGCGACAAGTTGTTCCATTCTTTCCATAAAATTCTCCGATAATTTTGCGCTACTTTTTGTTTGTTTTTATAATTTTTTTATTGCGTTGTTTTTTTGGCGTTATTGTTTGCGATTTTTGCTTGCGGTCTTTTCTATTCGACAATGTCTATTGGCGCAAGTCTGAGATTGAAAGTTTTGACGCCAAGCGTTTCGAATGAGATTTTCGCATTTTCACCAGTAATTTCTATGATTTTTCCATTGCCAAAACGCGCGTGAACGACGATCATTCCTTCCTTGAACTTGCTCGTGTTTTTGCTTGCAGGTTGGGCGGAATTGTAGTTGTTTTGCGCGAACGGTGGCGTGGATATTTGCGAATTTTCGAAGTTGAAGCTCCTTTGCGGAGCGTCGCTTACGCGTTGCGGTTCAATCTTGCGAACAAGGTCGCCTTCGGTCAAAAAGCGTGATGCAAGGCTGTCTTCTCGCTTGCCATAACGGAAACGAGATTGGGCGTTGGTGAGATAAAGTCTCTCTTTTGCGCGCGTGATAGCGACATACATAATTCTTCTTTCTTCCAACATATCGTCGTCTGACGCGTCCTTTCTGATTGACGGAAAAATGCCGTCTTCCAGCCCGACAATAAACACGCAACGATATTCCAAACCTTTGACTCCGTGCACGGTCGCAAGGGTTATGCTCTCGGCGTTGTCAACCTTGTCATTGTCCGAGATGAGCGAAACCGATTGAAGATATTCGTCAATTTTGCAATCTTTGTTGTCGCCACAAAACTCTTTGACTGACGCGACAAAGTCGTCGATATTGGCAAGTCTGTTGGCGTCTTCGTCATTGTCCATATCATACATTGAGCCAAAGTCAATCACCGCCTTGCACGTGTCAATAAAACTCTCCAACGGCTCGTCTTTTTTGCTCATAAGCTCATAGATTATGGCAGAAAATTTCGATATATTCCTACAAGCGGCATTCGGCAAGCCGAGCTTGTCAATTTGCAAAATTCCGTCAATAAGCGTCATTTTTTTGTTCGAACACGCTTCGACAAGTTTTTCTATCGCGCCGTCGCCAATGCCGCGTTTTGGCACGTTTATCACTCGCAAAATGCTTTCGTTGTCAATAGGGTTTGCGACGATTTTGAGATAAGCGAGAAAGTCTTTTATTTCTTTTCTGTCATAGAATTTGTTGCCGCCTATCACCTTGTAAGGAAAATTGTAGAGCGCAAGTTTTTCTTCGAACGGTCGCGAGATTGAGTTTGCGCGCACCAAAATTGCAAAGTCGCCATAATTGTAATTGTTGTATTTTACAAGCGAATTTATCTCTTCCAAGACAAATTCCGCCTCGCTTTTTTCGTTGTAGCACGAACGATAGACAATATTTACGCCACTTGCTCCGCTTGTCCACAATTCTTTGCCCATTCTGCCAGTGTTGTTGGCGATAATTTTGTTGGCAAGATTGAGAATATTGCCAGTGCTGCGATAATTTTGCTCCAACTTGTATATTCTGCAACCAGCAAAATTTTGCGTAAAGCGCTTGATATTTTCCACTTCCGCCCAACGCCAACCATAAATGCTTTGGTCGTCATCGCCGACGACAAAAACGTTGCCAAACTTCGCGCTGAGCAACCTTATAAGCATATATTGAATCTTGTTTGTGTCTTGGAACTCGTCCACGTGAATATATTCGAACCGCTGTTGATATTGCGCCAACACGTCCGCCCGCTCGGTAAAAAGCACGATAGTCTTGAGCAACAAGTCGTCAAAGTCAAGCGCATTGTTCGCCTTCAGCTCCGCCTCATAAGCGGAATATACTTTTGTGATTGTGTCAAAATGATTTTGTCCATATATTTTTTTCGAATATTCGCTTGGCGAAAGCGCGTGGTTTTTCGCGTTGGATATATGCCAACGAACTGTCTTTCTGAGTTCTTTTGTGTCTTCTATATCATACGATTTAAAAATTCTTGCGATGACGTGATTGCTGTCAGAATCGTCATATATCGAAAAATTGGACTTGTAGCCAAGTTTGTCGATATCATTGCGCAAAATTTGGGCGCAAAACGAGTGGAAAGTCGCGATAAAAACGCCCCCTTGACCTGTGACCGAGCGCACGCGTTCTCTCATCTCTCCAGCAGCTTTGTTTGTAAAAGTTATCGCGAGAATGTTGTATGGCGCGACGTGATTGTGTTCAATCAAATAAGCAATTCTATATGTCAGCACGCGCGTTTTTCCGCTTCCTGCGCCAGCCAACACCAACACCGCGCCATCGGTGTCTACAACAGGTCTCAATTGCGCTTCGTTGAGCAACGACGCATAATCCATTTTTTCCTCCGCCGACGGACAAAAAAAATACCCGTCTATGTAAATAATTGATTTAAAACAATTATATCACAATGACAGGAATCTTACAATTATATTTATCCTATTTGACGCGAGTTTATTTCGTCATATCTTTTTCTTAACTTTATATATGTTTTCGACGCCTCAAGAATGCACCTTTGTTTGCCAATTTCGTCGCACTTGTCAAAAACTCTGTGGTCAATAATTCTATCAAGCGGATTGAGAATTTCTTCGCGCGACTCAAAAACGCTTATCATTTTGTCATACAAGACATCTTCGTACGCTTCGCTGTTTAATCTGCAAATATTTCCAAAGACTTCGCTTTCTTGCATTTCGTTCGACCTTAATCTCAACTTTGCCTGCTTTGCCAAAAAATGTAAAGATAATTCCACTGGTTTGTTCATAAACTACTCTCTCCTTATACCATGATAAAAACCCTATTCCCAAAACACTTGATTAGGCATATTTTAGCATAAAAGCAATTTTGTACAAAATTGATTGCCGATATTTTTACAAAAATACAAATTTTGTACAAAATTCATTTTTTATGCAATTATCTTGCAATAATAACCATTCCACTTATACAATAATCGACAAAATAAAAATGTTTTCTTTCCAAAAAAATCGCAATCTTAATGAAAGCTCAAAATTATAAATTTTTAATAAATTTTTAAAACATAAGCTCATATTTTGAGTTATTATGTAAAAAATAATATGTATATTTATTAACAATTTTATACACTTGTTTAAATTAAACCGCGCTATATCGTCATTATTCATTAATAATGTATAAAGCTTATCAAATTTATGCATAATTTGTATTAATTCCGTGTATAAGCCAACTG
>JAVXBP010000080.1:0-5320 GCA_036659935.1 Clostridia bacterium | reverse complement strand
CACTTCTTTCCCTTACACTCCAAGCAAGTTCAACGGCACGGCAGGCGTAGGCTCTGGCGAGGCTGCTCCTTCTGGTGGTTCTTATGTGGAAAAAGGTATTCTTGACACCGCATCAAAAACTCAATATAAGATTGGCGACAATCTTGTCGATATGACCGCGGCTCCAAGCGCGATTGGCTCAAGAATTTTGTTTATCAACAACATTCAACCAACAGCTTATGGCTACAAAGCGAGCGCTCCTATGCGTTTTGCCGCTGGCGAAAACTACTACCGCGTGAGCCTCTATGTTCGCACAGTTCTTGACAACGGACAAAGCGCGACATTGAAGTTGACAAAGGGACAAGCTACTGACGACCTTGGCGTTGTTATCAAAGATATCAACACAAATGGCGAGTGGCAAAAAGTTGAGTTCTTTGTAAAATCAAACGAAAAACGCACCAACGACCTATTCCTTGAGATGTGGCTCGGTCAAGGCGGAAAGAACGACTCTGACACTCACGTCAAAGGCGCAGTGTTCTTCGACAGCGCAAAATATGAAGAAATCAAAGCTGACGATTACAACAAGGCGACAACAAAGTTCGACATCAACACAAACGCTGTCGCGACTGAGATAAAGAACGACACTTTCAAGCCTGCTATTTATGACGAAAAAGCTCCTGCAAACCGCACGAACTTTGGCATCGCCGACACAGCAAATTGGGACGCAAACTCAGCTTTCAAAGGTTTGACCAACCCACTTGCTCCAACTTCCAACTCAAGCGTTCTTGTAATCAACAACTTCTTGCCGACAGCATTCACTGTCGCGGATATCTACAAGACAAATCCTACTGCCGACCCTGACGACAAGAAAATCACAGCAAACACCTTTACAGTCAATCCAAACGTATACTATTTGCTTTCTTTGTGGGTCAAAACTTCTGACATTCCAGAAGGCAAAGGTCTCGACGTTAATCTTGTCAAATATGACAACAAAGACGGCGACAAAAAATATGCTGACAGCTTCTCAGTTTTGGCTTCTTTGACAGGTCTCAACTCAGCAACGCTCAAAGACAACGCAAACAAAAAGAACAACGATTATATCGAATTGCAATTCTATATCACCAATGGTCAATATGAAAAAGCTAACCTTGGCTTGCAATTTGTTCTTGGCACTGGCGTAAGCACTCAATCTGACAAGCTCGTAATCGGCAACGCATTTATTTCCGCTATCTCTATCGAAGCGATAAGAGCGAGCGAATTTACTGGCGTGTCCGACTCAGCTACGGTCAAAAAAGCTACTTTGTCTGGCACAGCAAAAGCTGGTGAAGTCGCTGGCAATGGCAACTTCAATCTTCTTGACGTGACCGCTACAAACGAACTCTATGCGTCAAAGAAAGATGATACAACTCCAATTTGGAATGATAACGGCAAGCTTGCAAACTTCCTTGGCGTGCCAACTGGTTGGACTGCAAACAGCAAAAACTTCGTTACTGGCAACACTGGCAGCATGGCTGGCGTGCTCGATATCAACAGCGACACCCTTGTCAGCAAGTTCTTTGGCACAACTTTGCCAACTGACTTCTTCAACGGACTTGTCCTCAGCGGAGCGACAGCGACAGCTGAGACCAACCCAAATGTGCTCGCTATCAATTCAAAGTCAAGCAAGAGCATAGGCTACACTTCGAGCAACATTTCACTCTCAGCAAACAGCTATTATATGTTCTCGGTTTGGGCAAAAGGTAACACAAACAATACTTTCTCAATCGAACTTGCGACGACGTCAAACGCTGGCGACGACAAGAAGTTCTACAATATCAAACCTATTGACAATGATTGGCACCAATATTTCATTTACGCTCAAGTTGGCGCTTCAAACGTTTCTGTCAAACTTGGTTTGTATCACGCAAACCCAACAATTGACACCATTGCAGCTGATGGCGAGACATTCTTCGCAAACGCAATCTATACCACTATCACAGAAGATTTGTACAAGATTGGCAAAGCGGAAAGCGAAAAGTCAAAGTTCAACATTCTTGTTCAATCTTGGTTGGTTGACCAATTCGACGATATCTCGAGCGTGTCTGACACCTTCTTGTCGTCACCTACAAACTGGACTGGCGCTTCTCTCAGCAAAGATGTTTACACTGACAAAGACTCTCTCGCGGCGGGCGTTTTCAACCACACAAGAGACGACTGGAAGTGGATCGGAATCAACCCTGACGAACAAACTGCCCTCGCAGAAAAAATGTTTGCAAAAGGCGGAAACAACGTTCTCGTCATCGACAACATTATCAATGGCGCTTACAAGTTTACTTCCAACGCAACGTCTTTGACTGCCGACACTTATTACAAAGTTTCTATCAGTATGTTGACATACGGGCTCAAGGACACGCAATCTGCTACTCTTTCGCTCAAGCTCAACAACAAGACTTACACCTTCGGAAAGAAGATTGGCGACACCTCGACAACTTATGACAAGTCACGCAGAGTCAACACTTCAACCTATGCCGACGGCAAAGAAACACTTGGCGATTGGACGGAATATTCGTTCTATGTCAAGACAAACGAAGGCGTAACTCCTTCCGCTACTGTCACCGTATCACTTGGATATGAGGACAAAGACAATTGGATGACGGGCTATGTGTTCGTGGACAATTTCTCTGTTGTCAAAGTTGACGAAAAAGACTTTATCGTAAGAAAACCTGTCGACGGCGAGACACCAGAAACAATCGACGAGACACTTATCGACGACGCTCTTGTCAAAGCAAATTACCGCATAGTTTTCTCAGAAGACGATGCGACCGCTCCTGAGGAAGAAACAACTCCAAAGCCTGAGGAGAAAAAGAAAAATGACCTTTTGTGGCTCTGGATATCTTCTGGCGTAGTAGGCGCGTTTATAGTTGTTGCGGTTATCATTTACTTGATAAAGAAATACGCTCCAAAACGCAAGATTGCTCGCACAAAGAAAGCTAACAAAAAAATAGCGTCTGGCGAAAAGCCAAAGGCTCAACCGAAAGTAAACAGCAACAACAATAGAGATAAGTTTACAAAGTAAACAATCAATATTGCAACGCTTGTTCAAAAATACCACAACGAAAGTTGTGGTATTTTTTTGTTAATTGTTGTTATAAATTTTATCGTTTTATTATTTTCTTTTTACTTTTTTTATTGTTGCTTTATTTATCTAATTATCTTGTTTTTAATTCCTTATTTTGGTTGTTGGTTACTTGTTTTAGAATGGAATAATTATATTTTGACCAAGAAAGATATCTCCGCCGTTTTCTTCTCGCAACTTTTCTTCGCTTACGCAAAACTTTTTCGCTACTGTTGCGATTGTGTCGAAAGGTTGAACGACATATTCTTTGCCGTTCGTTTGCTCGACGACAAGGCATTGCCCGACATAGAGTTGGTCGGACACAAGTTGGTTTTTTTCTACAAGCGACTTGTAGGAGCATTTTAGTCTTTTTGCAAGTTCTTGCGCTGACGTGGCTTTTTCTATTCGGCAAATATATCGCATAAGCGTCTCCCGTTGACAATTATATATATATAATATTCGACTTATCGTCCAAATTTGCTCGCCTACAAAATATTCTTCCGCAAAGGCGAAAGACAGAATATAGTCTCCGCCAAAAACATACTTTATTGTATGAAAACAATTTTCAAGGCATTTGCGACCGTCTCTGTCGTGTCAATAATAACGCGCATTTGCTCTTTCTTTTTCAAAATATTCCTGTCTCGCGCGCTCGGCGCGGAAATTCTTGGGCTATATCAAATTGCCCTTTCTTTGCTTATGCTTTTCGCGTGTTTTGGCTCGTCGGGGTTGCCTGTCACCGTTTCTCGACTGACGGCGGAATATAACACGCTCAATGACAAGCTTGCGCAACGCGGAATTGTAACCACAAGTATGCTCATAAGCGTTATGTTTTCTGGCGTGACGATTACAATTTTTATGGCTTTTCCACAACTGTTGGATATGCTTTTTGCCGACAAGCGTTGCACAACTCTCTTTGTGATTATGTTGCCTATGCTGATGACCACAAGCGTTTATTCGATTATTCGCGGTTGGTTCTGGGGGACGAAAGACTTTTTTACTTTTTCCGCGACGGAGTTTTTCGACGAAATTCTCAAGATTATTTTTGCCGTTATACTCTTTTGCGGAGCTATCCCCTTTGTCAACAAGACTTACGCTTACGCCTATTCTATGGTCATCGGCGACATTTTGCTTGTCGTTGGGCTGGTGGCTTACTACTTCCACAAAGGCGAACGCTTTGCTCGCCCGACGCACCTTGGCGAAATTGCTCGCTCGGCAACTCCGCTCACAATTACAAGAATTTTTGGCTCGCTTATGTCAACGTTTTTGTCGCTGTCAATTCCGTTGTTTCTTGTCAACAAATTCGGGCTGACGACCGCTCAAGCGACGGCGGAATTTGGACGGGCAAGCGGAATGGTAATGCCACTTATTTTTACGCCAACTTCCGTCATTGGCTCGCTCAGCGTTGTTCTTATCCCAGAAATTGCGACGCTGAAAAAGCAAAAAAACTCCAACTCGCTTTCCAACAAAGTCAACCAAACAATCAAGCTTGGCGCAATCGTAAGCTGCTTTTTTATCATAATTTTCTTTTCTTGCGGACAAGAAATTTGCGAAATGCTTTACAAAGATTCTGTCGCAGGCAAATATTTGGAAGTCGCGTCAATACTTATGCTTCCTATGTGCGTCAACAATGTGCTTATCTCACTGCTCAACTCGCTTGGGCAAGAAAAAAAGACCTTCGCATCGCATATAATCGGTTGCGTGGTCTTGTTTGTGGTGGCGATAACAACGCCAAAATATATCGGAATCTACGCCTATTTTCTATCTTTGGTGGCTTTCCACAGCGTTGTAATGGTTCTCAATCTTTTCGCGCTGAGAAAAGAAATAAAACTCGACAAAAAGTCGCTCGTTCAAAACATTGTCACTTGTGTCGCGACAGCCACAATCGCCCTTCTCGCCAAACTTTCCAACAACTTTTTCGCCAACTTTCTATCCCCGTGGTATTGCATAATTCTCACCACGCTGATTGGCTCAATCACTTTTGTTTTGTTTGTAACTTGCGCAAAAATACTCGACTTGTCCTTCTTTTCCAAAATGTTCTCTCGCAAAAAACGCCCTTCACTTTGCGCGGAAAAATAAGCCGAACAGCGACTTTCGCGACGCGTTGCAAATTTTCTATTCTTTGATAATCTTGCCGTCAACGCAAATTTTCGCTATTTTTCTACTATTATGCTGTCTTGCCGTCAACGCAATCTTTTATCACAATGTCGCCAATGCTTGTGCTGCAATCATTTGGAATGATATTGTTTG
>JAVXBP010000079.1:0-5350 GCA_036659935.1 Clostridia bacterium | reverse complement strand
CAAACAAAAAACAACCAAGCAACAAACAAAAAACAACCAAGCAACAAACAAAAAACAACAAAGCAACAAACAAAAAAACAACAAAGCAACAAACAAAAAAACAACAAAGCAACAAACAAAAAACAAAGACAGCCAAACAATAAAAAAAGACAGCCAAACAATAAAAAAAGGAGCTACCAAAAAGGTAACTCCGTTGATTGAAAAGTTGATTAAATTCTAGAAATATTTGCTTTTTGGAGCGCCGAAAGAACGCATTTTGGATACGCCAGTCTTTTTGAAAGTCTTGCTGTATTCTGCATTGTACATATCTTTCTCGGTGGTTTCTTCCGCAGGGGAAGCGTTGTTGTCAGAAGTTGCGCGCTCAACGCGTGGTTTGTCATAAGAGGCGCGCTCTGGGCGAGAGTAATTTTGCTCGCGGTTTGCGACGGACTCTTTTGTATTTGTGTTTGGAATGAGCGTTGTTGTTGGAGCTTTTGGCGCGTCATAGCCCGACTCGGTTGTGTCGGTGTAAGTCGCCGTGTTTTGGCTGTTGTAGTTGGTGCGTGGGCGAGGCGAATATTCGCGGTCGCGAGAAGAATTGAAAGGTCTGTCGCCATAATTCGAGCGTGGTCTGTCGAAATTGCGCTTGTTTGGTTTGATTGTGACAAAGCGATTTGGTTCGTCCCCTTCGCTCTCGGTGGTGACAAACTTGTCGTCGCTGAGCGCCGCGTGAATTATGCGTCTTTCGAAAGGATTCATTGGCTCAAGGCTGATAGGAGTGTTTGTCTTGGACGCTTTGAAAGCCAACTTTTTCGCAAGGCGAGAAAGTGTCTCGGTGCGTCTTTCGCGATAGCTTTCGCCGTCGATGACAAGGCGTTTGTTTTCTGGGTTGTTCTTGTTGCAAACAAGCAAAGTGAGATATTGCAAGCTGTCCAAAACGTCGCCGCGATAGCCAATAAGCGTGGAGGTGTCGTTGCCGGAAAGGCTCACGTTGATAGCAGCCTCGTCCTCGGTGACAATCGCCACGATATCGAGATGCATATTTGCGATAATTCCGTCGACAAATTCTTGCGCGAGATCAGCGGTATCCTTTTTTGTTGAGAACAAATAAGTTGTTTTCTTTCTTATCAAGCCAGAAGTTTTGAGAGTAATATAATCAAGTTGTTCCTCGGTGACATTGAGCTTTTCCATTGCTTCCGCAAGCGCCAACTCAAAGCTAACTGCGGTAATTTCCATACTGTTCATTTTTATCTCCTCGTCGGGTCAGCCAAGAGTTTTTTCTCTTTGTTGGCATCGACTTTTTTAATAATCACATTGAGCATAACGCTCATAAGAGTAGAAAGCACGTTGCTCATTACATAGTAAATTGCGAACGCCGCGCTGTACATAATCGCGAAGAAACCGAGCATAAGCGGCATCAAATAGTTCATATATTTCATTGTGCTTTGTTGTTTTTGTTGTTGTTCTTTTGTGCCAGTTTGGGTTTGCGGTTGAGACTTTTGCATAATTTTTGTTGACAAAAAGCTCGTGCCAATCGCGAAAAGCGGAAGGACAAAATAGCCGTTCCAACGCGCCGCGTCCCAGAAAGATTGTTTGTTATATTTTGCCATCGCCGGGCCAACAAGGTCTTGATATGTTGCGTTCAGCCCCTCAGGCACGATTGCGCCGACACCGCCAAAACCATTGGAAGTGAAGCCTTTCAAATCAGGAATTACGTTTACGCCGATATCCGACATAAATATGTTTTTTATCCACAAGAAAGATTGTGGCTGATAAGCGTTCGCCAACAAAGCGTTGAGCTCGTCTGCCGTAACCTTTCCGAAATTTGCAGTGTAAATGTTGTTCAAATTTTCGAGAATTACTTGATTCTCATATACTATCAAAGCGCGGAAGCCCGCGAATACGACGAAAAAGACAACCATTGAGACAACCATTGGCAAACAGCTTGCAAGAACGTTGATGTGAGAATCTTTTTGCAATTCCATTTGTTTTTGTTTGAGAACGTCAGGACGGTTGGCGTATTGTTTCTGCAATTTTTCTAATTTTGGTTGCATAATAGCCATTGATTTTTGTTGTTTGTTCATCGAAACACGCTGCCAAACGTCGAGCGGTGACATAAGAACTTTTAATAGAATAGAAAACACAATTACCGTAACGCCAAAGTTGCCAATCGCGTCGGAAAGCAAAAGAAGCAATTTGCCGATCCAGTTGGTCATTTCTGCGGAAAGTATTGTGTTAAAAATCATAGGAGCCATTTTGCATTTCCTCTAAAGTTGTCTTGGACGGGGTCAAAACCACCCTTTCGCCAAGGATTGCACCTGCAAATTCGAGCGATTCCTTTGCCAAAACCACGCAAAACCCCAAATTTCTTGACGGCTTGTCCCATATATGCCGAACAACTCGGCGTGTATATGCACGAAGCTGGCAACAACGGATTGATAAAATTTTTGTAATAGCCAAGAAAACTTTTTGAATAAGAAGTGGGAGTTTTCATTGCGCAACCTCGCTTGTTTGATAGAGATTGCCTTTTGTCAAAAGAAAAATTATGTCTGCTTTTATCTCGTCAAAGGTGCTTGTCGCTATTGCGGCGCGACCGACCAAAACATAGTTGCAATTTTGTTTCAAAAGTGGAAGTTGCGAGCGAAAAATTTCTTTCAAACGCCTTCTCGCCTTGTTGCGAACGACGGCGTTGCCGACCTTTTTGCTTACAACAAACCCACATCGCAAGTTGAATTTGGACGGCGCATAAATAAGTACAAGCCGACGAGTAGACATACTTGCGCCCTTGCGATAAAGATAGTCGAAAGTTTTGCTGCTTGTCAGTCTGTACTTCTTTTGCACGTTTTACACCAATTAAGCAGTAAGTTGCTTTCTGCCTCTGTTGCGGCGTCTTTTGATAACATTTCTGCCAGTAGAAGAACTCATTCTCTCACGGAAGCCGTGAACCTTGCTGCGTGTTCTCTTTTTTGGTTGATAAGTCTGTTTCATTTTTGTATCCTCTCTTTTAGTGTTAGTATTTTTTCGTAAATTAAATCGCTCCGCAAAGCCAATCGCAATGCCAATAATATGTTAATAATATGACAAAAGACAAAAAATCTTTGTACAAAGCTAAATTATTATATTATATACAAGGCGCAAAGTCAAGTGTTTTTATCTTATTTTACAGCCAAAACTCAACATAGATAGCGCAACAAAGGCGACAAAAGCGAGCGTGCCGAAAAAACGAAAGAAAGTAAATGAGAAAAACGCAGGGAGAGATGAGAAAAAAAGCAAAAAGAAAATGCAAAACGAACAAGTGGAGACGAGAGAACACGAAAGAAAGTAAATGCAAAACGAGCAAGTGGAGACGAGAGAACACGAAAGAAAGTAAATGCGAAAAATGCAAAAACAACGCTCAAGTTCCACGTGGAACGAGCGCCTGCCCAAGGGGCGAAAACACGCGGAAAAATAACCAAAAACACCTCCGTGCAAATTTGGTAGCGTTTTGTTTCACGCGTTTTGTGAAACATAATAACAAAATATTATAAGCTACGCTTGCGGTATGCCCCAACAAGCAAATTCGCCATACAAACGCGGTCAAAATGGTCGCCAAAAATGGTCGCCGAGAATGGTCTCCGAGAATGGTCGCCGCGCGGAAAATTATTTTATCAATTTTGCAACAAAGCTGTTGTTTTTGAGCTTGCTGATGAGCTTGAATTTGAACTTTTGGACGGAGTTTTGCATTGCTCTAAAATGACCTTTTGTTAACTTTGTCGCAATCGCAAAAATCGCCGCCGACGAGAAGAAAAGGCAAGCAAAATGATAGAATTGTAAGTCGTAGTCAAAGACAAAAAACTCCACGCAAAACACGCACGCTCCGCACGCGAGCGAGAGAAATGTCTCATTCAAAGCGCAAAAAAAGCGAGAAGTTTTCCACAATTTTTGCCACAAAAAAAGCGAAAAAAACATCGCGCCAATGATGAGCCCGACGGCGCAAAAAATTCCGAGCGCGAGCGCTTGAGTGTCAATTTGACTGGCGTTCATTTGAAAACTCTTTTCAAAAGTGGCATTTTTTCGCGTTCTTTGCTATATTTCAACGCTGTCACATTTCCGCTTATTTTGGCAAGGCGTTTTTCCACGTCGAGCGTGTCGAGCGACAACTTGTCGCCAGTGATTGTGAGAATGTTTTTGTCGAGAGTCGCGACGATAGAATTTTCGTCAGATTCCAAGATATTTGTTACGCCCTCGAGGCTCATTCCTTTGCCAAAATTTATTTCTACGCGACCGCGCGCCGACAGGTCGTCGACTTTTGGTTGCGCCATAACTTGTTGCATATTTTTTCCTCCACAGTCAATTTGCTGTTAATAATTTATTCGAAAAGACGGGAGTTTATGACAGCGAAAGTCGCGAGAATATTTTTTTGTCGGGCAAAATGATTGTCCTTTTCTAGACATAACGCTGCAATGTTTGGCGCAAGTTTTGTTCGAGCGTGACAAGCTTGTTTGCGAACATTTGGCTGTCGGCGTTTGAGCGCGAAAACTGCTTTTTGTAATTGAAAGTTATCTCTATGCCCTTGTCGCAACCGAAAATTATCATTTTGGAAATGTTGCTGTCTGAGCTGTCCTTTTTCAAGCGGTTTTCCGTCGTCGTGCGCGCCATAAATCGCGCAACTTTTGTGGGGTCTTTGCCACTTTCGTGGGCGTTGGCGAGCATAGAATTGCTCTCGTCAATCAAGTTGTGATGCTGAGAAATATAGTCAATCAGCGTTGACTTAAACTCCAAACCGCCCGCGTGAACGAGCATAAGTTCGAGCGTGTTGAGCGCGGTTTTCGCCCCGCTGTTGCACTTTTTGAGTAATTTTATTGTATCGTTTTTCATAATTCACCTCAACGCCTAGTATTGGCAAAAATCGAAAAAACATACAAGTTTTAAAGTGGAAATTGCGCAACGAAATTTTTACCGCTCAAACATTTGCCAAAGAGAAAAAAATATGCTATTATTTACAAGGTCGCAATTTGTTGGCGCGAGTTTTGCGCGCGCACAGTCAAAATGTGACAAAAAATAGAGAGATGGCTGAGCGGCTTAAGGCGCACGATTGGAAATCGTGTGAACGTTAGTAGCGTTCCAGGAGTTCAAATCTCCTTCTCTCTGCCAAATAAAAGAAGCGCTCCAAACAGTGTGTTTTCGTCAAAACTGCACTTTTCGGAGCGTTTTTTATGTCAAATTTCAAATTGAAAAGAAAAGTTGTGTAATAATTTGTGTAACGGACAAAGAAACAAAAAGTACAATACGCAAGATAATACGCAAGATAATACGCAAGATAGTAAGCAAGATAGTAAGCAAGATAGTAAGCAAGATAGTAAGCAAGATAGTAAGCAAGATAGTAAGCAAG
>JAVXBP010000078.1:0-5423 GCA_036659935.1 Clostridia bacterium | reverse complement strand
CAAATTTTTATTACTTTGCCACAATCATAAACTACAATCACAGCGTTTCGCAAACTTTTTACTCACTTTTTTTCTTTGCTTTGCAATAAAGTGCAGCGAGCGCGATTTGAACTCTTTGTCGCGGTATTATTGTTTACTATTTTTACAAATTTTCTATTGCTTTACTTTGTTGCGATATTGCAATCGCGACATTTTACTTTCGCTTTTGCTTTTCCGCTTTCCCTTTCTCTACTTTCATTATATGCTACAACCGCGCGATTTCGCAAGCGATTTGATTGTCATTGCAAAATTATTGTCAAAAGCGCCGCGACATATTCTCAAAACTCAATATCGGTCAACCGCTTTCTTGTCATTGCAAAATTATTGCCAAAAAAGTTACAAAATATTCCAAAAACTCAATACAGGTCAACTGTTTTCTTCTTTCGAGAACGAATATGGCGTAACTTGGTACACATAATAGTTCAACCAATTGTAATACAACAAGTTGGCGGTTGAGCGCCATTTCATATCAATTTGGTTGATATCGCCATCGACAAAATAATTGGTTGGCGGTTGAATTGGCAAGCCCTTTTCTTTGTCTCTCAAATATTCCGTCTTGAGCGTTTCGCGGTCATACTCGCTGTGCCCCGTAAAGAAAAATTTGCGATTGTCGAGAGTTTTGAGAATGGATATTCCACATTCGTCGCCATAAGCGAGAGGTTTCAGCGCCTTTTCCGCAAGCGCGGCTTGGCTGTCAATCTCGGTGTGGCGCGACATAGGAATATACATAACGTCGTCCATTCCTTTGAGCAAAAGTTCGTGCTCGTCGCAAGGTTTGCAGGGATAAATTCCGAACAACTTCTTGTCCAGGTCGCGCTTTTGAATGCCATAGTGATAATACAAGCCAGCTTGCGCCCCCCAACAAATATACATTGTCGAGGTGACGTTCGTGTTTGTAAATTCCATAATTTTGGTCAATTCTTCCCAATATGCGACTTGTTCGAACGGCATTTGCTCGACGGGCGCGCCAGTAATCAACATTCCGTCGAAGTGGCGCGTTTTTATCTCGTCAAACGTGTGATAAAACTTGTCCATATGCGATTGCGGAGTGTAATGCCCTTGATAGCTATCCATATTTATCAGTGTCACATTGATTTGCAGAGACGAATTGCCGAGAAGTCGCATAAGTTGAGTTTCAGTTGCGATTTTTGTTGGCATCAAATTGACGATAGCGATTTCTATCGGTCTGATGTCCTGCTCGGCGGCTCTGTTGTGTGGCATAACAAATATATTTTCGTTGGTCAGCACGTCAAATGCTGGCAACTCCTTTGGTATAACTATTGGCATATTTTTCTCCTTTTGTGTTATAAAGGCGCTCTAAACTTTGCGATTATATCCGCGACTTTTTCTGCGATAATTCCGCGAAAACGTTCTCATTTATGTCCGCGACTTTTACTTTTTCAAAGCGTTTTCCAAGTCAGCGATAATGTCCGCGACGTCCTCGATGCCGACAGAAAGTCTGACGAGCGAATCGGAAATTCCACAATCAATCAATTGTTGACTGGTCATTTGTCTGTGAGTAGTGCTTGCCGGGTGCAACAAACAAGTTCTCACGTCAGCGATATGCGTAACAATTTTGATGAGTTTGATATTTTTCATAAACGCAGTCGCGGCGTCTCTGCCACCTTTGATTCCAAAAGTAATCATTCCGCCAAAGCCGTGTTCAAAATATTTGCAAGCTTTCTCGTGGTTGCGGTCGCCCTCCAAGCCAGCGTAAGACACCCAGTCAATGTTAGGATTTTTCTGCAACATTTTGGCAATCGCCAGCGCGTTGTCGCAATGTCTCTGCATGCGAACGTGCAAAGTTTCACAGCCGATATTTGTCAAAAACGCATTGAACGGGCTCATTGCCGTGCCAAAATCGCGCAAAAGTTGCGCTCTCGCTTTGAGAATAAACGCGCTCGAACCGCAGTCGCGTTGATAAATCATTCCGTGATAACTCTCGTCAGGCGTTGTGAACATAGGGTATCTTGGGTTGCCGGTAAAGTCGAATTTGTCACCGCAAACGATCATACCGCCGACACAACTTGCGTGTCCATCGATATATTTCGTGGTCGAATGAACGACGATATTTGCGCCCTTTTCCAAAGGTCTGACAAGATAAGGCGTCGCCAAAGTGTTGTCTACGACCAACAAAATGCCAAATTTTTTCGCAATCGCGCCGAATTTGTCAAAGTCAAGAATGTCCATAGCAGGGTTGGCAAGCGTTTCTCCAAATATCAATTTTGTCTTGTCGTCAATCAGTTTTTCAATCTCGGCAGGGCTTGCGTTTGGGTCAACAAAGCGCGCGTCAATGCCAAGCCTTCTGAGTGTCACGTGCAACAAATTGAACGTTCCACCATAAAGCTTTGACAAACAAACCACGTTGTCGCCAGAGTTGCAAACGTTGGTGACCGCAAGCAAAGTCGCGGCTTGTCCAGAAGAAGTCGCAAGGGCTGCAACACCGTTTTCCAACATAGCAATTTTTTCTTCAAAACTGTTGACTGTCGGGTTGCCAAGTCTTGTATACATAAAGCCAGGGTCTTTCAAGTCAAAAACATTTGCCAATTGCTCAGGAGTGTCATAAGCAAAGGTTGTGCTTTGATAGAGTGGCAACACACGAGCGCCACCGTTTTGTGGATTGTACGCGCCTTGAACGCATTTTGTGTCGAATTTCATATTCTTATCCTCTCTTTCTTGTTTGCGGAAACGAATTCCGCTCATTATATTCCGCCGCTTGCGCGACAGTTGTTGTCATTGTAAATTGAATAAATATATCTTTTTTACTTAACTACAATAATTATTATCGCTTTTTACTAAATGTTCAAAACGAAAAGCATTATACCACCGGGACTGAACGCTCAAAACGAGATGAAGCGCAAGGAGAGATGACTTTTTGGAGACGCGCCAGCGTAGTATCCCTACGCGCCGACGACAAATAAGCCTTCTCGACACCGCGGTTCGCTCGTTTTGGGCGCTCAGCGGCTGTTGTATTCTTTAATAGTGCGCGCCAACGCCCTCTTATTTTGCTGATCCGCAAGCGCTTGGCGTTTGTCGTGCAGTTCTTTGCCTTTGGCGAGACCGACTTCGACTTTGACAAGTCCTTGCTTGAAGTAAACTTTGGTAGGGACAAGGGTATAGCCTTTTTGGGTTACCATACCGCGCATTTTGTTGATTTCTTGTTTTTTGACAAGCAGTTTGCGGTTTCGTTTGGCTTCGACGTTGAAAAAGCTCCCCTTTTCGTAAGGTTTGACGTGGGCGTTTATGAGCCAAAGTTCGTTGTTGATAATGGTGCAAAAGGCGTCGCGAACGTTGATATGCCCTTCTCTGATTGATTTGACTTCACTTCCGACAAGCACAATGCCAGCCTCATAAGTATCTTCGATAAAATACTCGTGATAAGCTTTCTTGTTGTTTTCTATAATTTTGATTGGGCTGTTTGTCATTTTTTCTACCTTTCCAAAAGTCATTTCTACAAGTGTGGACAGTCTTGTCTCTTTCTATAATATATTCTTGTCAAGTCGATTGTTTCCAATCTATTTGACCGCGATAATTATTTTTTTTCGCTCAAACTCTATCATAAGAATAACATCTTTGAGCAAAAAATACAATTACTTTCTACAAATTTGTTACAAAACAAATATCCCCGTTGCGAGCAACGGGGATATCAAAATACAATTTGCTGGTATTAGATTTCCAAGAATGTCAAGAAGAACACAACTGAGAGAACCAACATAACCGTCAAAGCGACGATTGTAAGTTTCTTCCACAAAGATTCTTTTGTCTTGGACTTGTTTTTGCCTGCATAGTTTTCTGTTTCTTGTCCGCCGATTGCTCCAATGCTGTTGTCCGCGCTCTTTTGCATCAAAATGATGACAATAGCAAAAATACTTACGATTGCCATTATTATTTGCAATGTAGGTTTCAACCAAACTGTTATTTCATACGGTATCAAAGCTGCCGCGATTATTGATGTAAAATTCATTATAAGACAATCCTCCATATATTGATTGCTATGATATGATATCACACATAATATTTTTTGACAACTATTTTAACACAAAAAATAATTTTTTTGCGACAAGGTTGTCTTGCTCGATGTCATTCTGCGCAATTGTTTGCGCTTGTGACAACTTATTGTAGTCTTTTTTGGTGCAATTCCGCGCGATTGCGTAAGTTTTGCGCCCAACTATCGTGTGTTTTTGCAACTCAAGCCTTTCCGCAAGTCATTTGCAATTTTGCGAAAAGTCCGTCGCAAGTAACACTATCCAAAGCATAGTCATAGTATATATTCAGAGCGCGCAAAAAGCAAGGAAACAAGGAGAGTTTAAATGAATTTGTCAGATTATTCAACAAATATGCCAGTTCCTGAGTTCGAAGGGCAACCAAACCACCGAGATTTGAAATGTTTGCTCGACAACTATGCCGGGAAAGTGAGCGAAACGACGGCGATTTTCCAATACATATATCAATATTATATTCTGCAAGACGATTACAAAGAACTTGCGGAGCTTCTCAAAGGCATCGCAGTTGTAGAAATGACACACCACGAATGGCTCGGCGAGGCGATTGTAAACAGTGGTGGCGACCCAATTATCGGTGGCAATTATGCGTTTTGGTCGGGCAATTCTTTGAATTATACCAAGAACCCAATCAACATTTTGCGCGTAAATATTGACGGCGAAAGGCAAGCGATTGCAAACTACAAGCGCGCGATAATTTGCCTGCAAAACAAGTCGCTCAAGGAGCTTATCGCAAGAATTATTGTTGACGAAGAATTGCACGTTCAACTTTTGCAAAGCGCGTTGGACAAAATTATTCGCGCAAGCGACAGATAAAAACGATAAACAACAAAATATTTTACTTGACAATGCGGTCAATGTTACAATCATAACTCGGCAAACTGTCGATTGATAATGCGATTGACTATGCGGTCGAGAAGTCGCTTGACCTTATAACAGTCAGAAAATATGTTTTGCAAAATTGTCGGCAATTCCACCGAAAAAAATACGAAAACTTGCAAAAATGCGATTATAAGTGACTTTTTTAACAAAATTTTAACTTTTTTGTAGAAAAATACGCTTTTTGATTGCTATTCTCGCTCGAATGGTGTATGCTAATAAAGCATTTGGATGGCGCGCAAGCGTCTCAACAGTGGGAATGGCGGTGCAAATCCGTCGCAACAGTCATTACCGTAACAAGCTTTTCGCTTCAAGTCGGAATACCTGCCTTTTGCAACAGCTATCATATTTTTGGACAAAGAAAAATAGAAGGCAATTGATACGCCCGATGACGCGACTTTGTTTTGCGGCGTCGTGTATATATTTGTGCGCAACTTTCTTTGAAAGTTGCCTTTTTTTATCCTTTCCGCCTGCAAAGACGGAAAGGTTTATTCAAAATTTTGT
>JAVXBP010000077.1:0-5449 GCA_036659935.1 Clostridia bacterium | reverse complement strand
ACGCAACATAAAACAAGTGAAAAATAACGCACGCGAAAAATAACATATGCGAAAAAACGCGAGTGCAAAGCAATGCAAACGCGCGGAGAAATGCAAGAAAATTCCAGCAAGGCAAAAGGTGATAACATATTAAAACAAACAAAAATGACTTTTAAGATAAAAAAATAATCTCGTTTGCGCGAAATTATTTTTTTGACACCATTGTGTCGCCGATTAAGGCGTTTAAATTAAAAATTTATTTGAACTTTGTTGTGTAATCTTATATGGTAGTACAAGATTACAAATATTGTAACACACAAAAGGGGGACTGTCAATACTATGGACAAAAAAAGTTTGGAATATTATCTTGGGCTCGATGTGGGCACAGATAACGTCGGGTGGAGCGCAATCTATCCAGATTTTCGCGTGGCGCGAGCGCGTGGGAAAGATTTGTGGGGCGTGAGAATGTTTACGCCGTCACAAACTTGTGTCAAAAGGCGGACTTTTCGCTCCACAAGAAGAAGAATGTTGCGCCGAAAAACAAGAATAAGCTTGTTGCAAATGTTGATGGCTGATGACATTATGCAAGTCGACCAAAACTTTTTTGCGCGTCTCAAAGAGTCCGAAAGGCAATATCGCGACAAGACCACGGCAAGCAAATATACTTATTTTTGCGACGAAAATTATACTGACGTCGAGTTTTTCAAAGAATTCCCTACAATTTATCATTTGAGACGCGACTTGATTTTCAGCGCTCAAAAAAAGGACATTCGACTTGTCTATCTTGCGTTGCACCACATAATAAAATACCGCGGACACTTTATCTATGAAGGGCAAAATTTGGACACGAACAAAGCGCCAAGCGATATGTTTGCTGAGATTAGCAGTTTTTTGGCAGAAGTTTTGTTGGAAAACAAGCTCAATTTGGACGATATAGATTTCAACTCGATAATGCTTTCGCAAACCACCAGAAAAGCAAAAGCGGAAATTTTGCTCGGCAAGTTTGTCGCAGGCAAGCCTTGTGACGCCGTCAAAGAAATGGTCAACGCAATGCTTGGAATGCAATTCCATTTGAACAAAATTTTTGGCGATGACGCGTGCGAAAATATGGAAAAGGCAGACGAAAAGGTCAAATTTTCCGACAGTGGATATGATGACAAAATTCCGCTTTATGTCGAAGAATTGGATGACAATTATCGCGTGTTGGAAGCGCTCAAAAATATCTACAACTATTTAACCTTGCTGACAATCAAACAGGGCGAAGAATTTTTGTGTCAAGGAATGGTCAAGAAGTATGATAAACACAGCGCCGATTTAAAAAAGTTCAAAACGCTCTTCCGTTTGTTGCCACAAGAAAATTACAACGATTGGTTTGTGTCTCGCTCAAGCGCGCAACAGGAAAACACAAAAACAAGCGCCAACGCGAGCGCAAAAACAAAGAAGTCAAGCGCTGTCAAAATTGAAGAATACAACTGCATTTATGACAACTATGTCGGCAGAGATAACCGCAAAAATATTGACAAAGCAAAGAAAATGTCGAGAGACGACTTCTATGCCGCGGTCAAAGGCTTGTTGGAAAAACTCAAAAAACAAGCCAATCTTACGGGCGATGCAATCAACGCAATCAACGAAATAAGTTGTGACATGGAAAATTACAACTTTTTGCCGCTGCAAGTTTCTATCGACAACTGCGCCATTCCTTATCAACTCAACTTGACGGAACTTTGCGCGATTGTGCGCAATCAAAGCAAGTTCTATCCGTCATTGCAAAAAAATGCCGACAAGCTGGAAAAGATTTTAACTTTCAGAATTCCTTATTATGTCGGACCGTTGAGCAAAGAAAAAACCAATTTTGCTTGGGCGGTAAGAAGAAACGGCGACAAAATTTATCCATGGAATTTTGATGATGTTGTTGACAAAAACGCCAGCGAAGATTTGTTTATAAAGCGTATGACAAGCAAATGCAGTTATTTGATAGGCGAAGATGTTTTGCCAAGAAATTCGATATTGTATTGCGAATACGCTTTACGCAACGAGCTCAACAAAATAAGAATTGACGGCGAATATCTCGAAGATGACGAAAAGGAAGCCGTTGTTACAAAATTGTTCGCTCAAAGGTCGAAAGTCGGCGAAAAAGATTTGATAAACTTTCTTATCAAAGAGAATTATAGAGACGAAGACGTCAGACAAGCGCTATTTACCGGCTATCAAAAAGAAAAGGAATTTAGCTCCAATTTGAAGCCTTATATCGCGATAAAAAATATTGTCGGCGACTTGGCTGACTCTCAACGCGACGCCGTCGAACAAATTATTGAGTGGGCGACGATTTTGACCAACCCAGAAAGGCTTGAGGCGCGCATAAGCAAAAATTATTCGAATATTTTTTCCAAAGAACAAATTCAAGGGCTCAAGGGCTTGCGTTTTAGCGGTTGGGGCAAGTTGTCAAAGGCGTTGCTATGTGAGATTGCAGGAAGCTACGAAGGGCAAGTTTTGACGGTTATGGACGTGCTGAGACACAGCCATTTGAACTTGATGGAAATTCTCAATCGCAAAGAATTGGGCTTTGACAAGGCGATTGAGAGATTCAACAGCGACAAATTGTATGGCAAAAAAGATATCGAAATGCTCGAAGATATTGTGTGTCCGTCCAACATAAAAAGACCAATTTGGCAATCGCTGCTTATCATTGATGAGATTACAAAAGTCTTGGGAGCGCCACCAAAAAAGATATTTATCGAAGTCGCAAAAGGCGGAAGCGGCGAGAAAAAGCGCACGCAAAGCCGTTTTTCTCAATTGAAAAAAACCTACAAAACATTGATAGAAGAAGAGAAGTCAAGTGGAAAAAACAAGGAGGAATTGCAGAAATTGAGCAAGCAACTCGACAAAAAAGACGAAAAAGCCTTGCAAGATTCCGAAAAATTGTTGCTATATTTTTTGCAAAAAGGCAAATGTATGTATACGGAAGAACCGCTCGATATTGAACAACTGGGACTCTATCAAGTTGACCACATTTTGCCACAATCTTATATCAAAGACGACAGCATTGACAACAAGGCGCTTGTGATTCCAATCGCAAATCAACGCAAAGCGGACAGTTTGCTGTTAAGTCAAGACATAATTAACGAAAGACAGCTGTTCTGGGAGAATTTGAAGAAAAGTCAGTTGATGTCCGACAAAAAATTTACAAACTTGATTCGCACAAAAATAACCGATAAAGATGCCGTTGGCTTTGTCGCAAGACAGCTTGTAGAGAATCGTCAATCGACAAAGGCGCTCGCGCAAGTGCTCAAAAGAAAGTATCCTGACATTCAAATTTGCACGGTAAAAGCAAGAATCGTAAGCTCTTTCCGCAAGGCAAACGGGCTGGAAAAGTGTCGAGAAATAAATTATTTTCACCACGCGCACGACGCCTATTTGAATGCGGTTCTTGGGAATGTGCTTGACGAAAAGATTGGTTTTGAGCCACAAGATTTTGTCAGAAGAAACAACGTTGTCAAAGATATGCAAAAGTTGGCGATAGAAAACATCAAAAATAGCAAAGACAATGACTATTTGCAAAATATGTTCCGCTTTGATATCACCGCGCACGACCAAAAAGTTTGGCGCGGGCAAGAGTCCGTGGAACAACTTCGCAAACAATTGGATATCAACAGCGTGCTTTTCTCAATCAAAACAGAAGAAGGGCACAGCGAGTTTTATGACAGAAATGTCTATAGAAAAAGCTCGAAAGTGGGAGTCTTGATACCGAAAAAGACTGTCAACTTGGCGCATTTGGGCGATACGACTCTCTATGGCGGATACAAAGGGCAACTGCCACAAATGTTTGTCGCAATCAGTTATTCAAAGGTAGTCAAGAAAAAAGAGACTAGGGCTGTGGCGATAGAAAGACTTCCGCTATATTTGAAGTTTTTGTTCGATAATGACGAGAATATTATAAAATATTTTGAAGGGAAACAGCTAAATTACAAGGGTCGCGTTTATCAATTTGAGCAAAATAAGTATGCAAACGTAGAAATAATCGCGCGCTTGCCGTTGAATTCTTTCTTGCTCTACAAAGATAGGCCAGTGATACTTACTGGAAATAATGGAACACAGCTTGCTATTTACAATGGAGCTCCGCTATATTTTTCGCAAAAGCAAACTGCAAAAATAAAAGCGATAATAGAAGCTACTTTGAGCGGAGAAGAAATTAAGAATGTCGCGATTGTAGACGAAATGCTCAAGGTCGTGACGGACAAGTATGAAAAACTTTATTCGCTTGTAGCGCCAACTCCCGCGAAAAGCGCAAAAATTATTGCAGAAGCTGTTTTCTCCCAAAATAATGGCGACAACGAACTTCCAACTGGGCAAATGAGCGAAGAAGTAGCTGTTGACGAAAGCGTTGGCGTGGAAGAAGAAAACGGGACGGACGATAGCGCGAAAAAAATAAAAATTAACCCCGCAGCAGCGCGCAAAACAATTAACAAACAAAAGATAGTCGTAGAATTGATTAAGGCATTGCAAGAAGGGAGCAATGAGGCAGATTTGACATGTGTTGGCGGTTCGAAAGGTACACAAATTTCCCGACCTTCAAAAAATGTCACATACAAAATGTCTTTGATAAACAAGTCCGTCACAGGTGTGTTTGAGACAAAAACGGTAATATTTCTTCCACAAAACAATGGAGAAGAAAAATGAGCTGGCGCGAAGTTGTCATTGAGAGCAAATGCAAGTTGGAGTATAAAAACAATTTTTTGATTGTGCGCGGAGAAGTGGAAAAGCGAGTGCATTTGTCAGAAATATCATGTGTTATTCTTGCCTCTACTGCTATCTCAATGACAGCGGATTTGTCTTGTCGGACGATTTGGATATTATCAAGTTGAACAAGGTTGCGATTATGGCGAGCGATTTTTTTGCGTTGTCAATAAATAACAAAAAAATAGTCACAAAATTGCTCAAGAGATTTGTCGAGAGCGCAAACGACGATATGCAAGTTGCGGAAAATTACCAAGAAATTTGTAGCAAAATGATGCAGTTGGCGAGCAAATTCGAAGATATGGTTGACTTCCAAATAACATATGACGAGAGCTTCTCGATAGAAGATATAATCAAATTGCTGAATGTCAAATTCGAAGAAAAAGCCTTTGATAGTGTGCTGGACAAGCTCATTGACTTTGTCTCGGTGGCGAGTGAATTTTCTATTTGCGAAATCATTGTATTTGTAAATATCAAGTCGTATTTGTCGGAAGCCGAGTTGAAAGAGTTGTACAAATGCGCGCAATATAAAAAAGTGAATCTGTTTTTGTTGGAAAATTGTAACAAAACGAAAATTGAAGGAGAAAAAATTGTAATAATTGATGAAGATAAATGTGAAATTTTAGGATAATTGTGTTATAATAAGGTGTAGTCATATTAAGTTTCAACGTTTAGTTGGCGTTATATTTTCAAATTTGAGGTTTGAGAGTTGTGTAATTTAATATGGTAGTAAAAC
>JAVXBP010000076.1:0-5516 GCA_036659935.1 Clostridia bacterium | reverse complement strand
ACCTTGTTGTCGGAATTTTTGCGATTGTCGCTTTTTGTGTGTATTATTCCAATCAACCTTGTTGTCGGAATTTTTGCGGTTGTCGCATTTCCTACAAATTTTCGCTTTTGTCCGCAAAATGATTTTACTTTGTTTGCAAAATAAGGTACACTGAAAATATGAAAATTTGGGCAAAACTTATGACAGAACACAAAATTGTCAAACAAATGATTTATATCAGCGATTTGACAACAAAATATAACAACTTCGAGATATGGTTGCGCGAGATTGCCAACCAACTCGACATTCCGACGCCAATAATTTTGCCGTCGCATTACAAAAATTTTGTCAACTTTCACAATGCAAAATTCCGCCCTGACGACTTTGTTGAGACGCTCGGTTGCGATATGTTTGTCGTGGAAGATTGCAAAGAATAAATTACACAAATACAATAACTTTTCAAGTTGGCGTAAATGCCAACTTTTTTTTATCCAAAAAATTCAAATAATTTGATATTCGATATTTAAACTATTATGATAAATTAATATATAATTCAATTAAAATGATAATATAAGAATTCTCGATTTCTTATGATATATTTTCCACATTTTGTTTGGAATATTCTCACAATCAATATTCAACTTGTTTTTCAACCGATTATCGCAAAGCTGAGATAGAGCCCACCGAGACTTGCAAGTAGCGTCGGAATTGCGATAGCAAAGCCATATTTCAAAAAGTCTACAAAAGAAAATTTTATGCCATTGTGGCGCAAAATTGATGACCACATTATGCCAGCAAGCGCCCCGACAGGCGTAAGAAACGCTCCAATATTCGAGCCAATGACAGAGGCGAACACTCCTTGCAGCAGCCCTGCCGTTGGCAGTTGCGCAAGCGCCGAGCAATAGAAAACGCTCATCGGAATGTTGTTGATAACGTTCGCCACAAGCGCGGACGACAGTCCATAGAAAAGAATTGTGTTTTCTCCGCCAAGCGCGCGAGCAAATTTCTCAGTAAAACCGCATTTGTCCAGCGACAACACAAGCACAAACATAGACAGCACAAACGGTATGAGCTCCCACGGCAGTCTCGCCAAACATTTGGAAAGTTCGCGCGGTTTTTGCTTTTTTGCAAGCTTATAGATGAGTGTCACAGCGAACAACGCGAGCGCGCAGCCGAGACAAATCGCCCACATTTCGAGACCAATATATGACGATATCACAAGCAAAATTGTGCAAACTGCAAGCGCGACAAGCCCGACGATTACAAGAAACTTGTCGGAAAAACGCTCGCCTTGCGGAACGAGAATTGCTTTTTCTATCGGCGCGCGCAAGGACTTGCGGAATATCAAAATCAACAAAACAAAAGCCGTCACTCCGCCACAAATGGTAGGTATTATCATATACTTGAGATATTCGACAAAGTTTACGCCAAAGGTCGACGCGAGATAGATGTTGGTCGGGTTGCCAATTATCAGCGCCATACTCCACGTGTTCGCCGCGACAAATTCGCCAAAAAGGTAAGGCGTTGGGTTGATATTCGCGTTTTTTGCAAAGTAGCAAATAAACGGCGTAAAGGTAAGAATTATTATGTCGTTGGACGTAAAAACCGTCAGAAAAGACACCGTCGCATAGAGATAAACAAAGAGCTTTTTTTGACTTACGCCAGCGCGAGTGAGCGTCGCCGTCGCGAGAAAACGGAAAAAACCGACTTCGTCGAGAAAGACTGATATCGCTGTCATAGAGATAAAAAGCGTGAGAATTTTGAGCGGATTGACCGCGTTTGAGCTTGTAAAACTTGCCCAAACTTCGCCAATATCAACAAGTTTGCAGGCAAGCAAAACCACCGCGCCAATCACTGGCGCAAGCCAAAAAATGCTTATATTCATTTGCTTGATTGCCAAGTTTGGCTTGAACAAAATCAACGCGAGCATAGCCACTATGGCGAGCGCGCAAATGGTCAAATCTAATATCATATTTCTTCCCTGACAAGCCAGAATATTCTTGTCAATGAGATTATACGCCAATAAATTTGGCTGGTCAAGCAACTTGCAACGCTTGTTTTTTTATTGCTTACGCAAACATTTGCAAGGCGCTTTTTTATCTTTTTTTTCTCTTACTTTTTGCTTTTTTTGCTATTTTGCTTTCTCGTCATTTTTTTGTATTTTTGCATATTTTCCGTTCATATTTTGCTTTTTTTACACTTATTTTTTGCTATTTTTTGCCAAATTCACGGCAAAGTTGGAAGCAAATCTCTTGCTTTTGCTTTATATATATGTTAGAATTAATTTATTGATACTTATTATATGGAGGAACTATGGAAAATAATGAGACTTTGCCTTTTTGGCAAGATATTAATGTTTACAGCGTAAACACAGAAAAGCGTAGCGCGGCGGGCTTTCCGCTTGACCCAAAGAGTGGCGCGAAAAAAACGCAATCGCTCAATGGCGTTTGGAAGTTCAAATTTTTTGACACTGTCAACGATATGCCAACTGATTACTACAAAGAAGGTTATGACGTGAGTTCTTTCGACAATCTGGAAGTGCCTTCCGAGTGGCAAATAAAGGGCTACGGCACGCCAATTTACACCAACGTCAACTATCCATACGCGATAAGTTACAAGAAAATTCCTTATATCAAGCCAGAACTCAACCCTTGCGGTTTGTATGTGACAGAATTCAACGTCGATGAGACAAACGACAATGTTTTCATTCATTTTGGCGGAATAAATTCTTGCGGAGAAGTTTTTGTCAACGGCAATTTTGTCGGTTATTCACAAGACACTTTCGACGAAGTGGAATATGACGTGACAGCTTTTGTCCGCAAAGGCGCAAACAAACTTGCGGTAACAGTAAGACAATATTGCGACGGAAGCTATCTGGAAGACCAAGATATGTGGCGTTTGGCTGGCATTTTCCGCGACGTAACACTCGTATATCAACCAAAGGCTTTTGTTCAAGATTATTTTGTAAGAAGTTCTTTTTCCGACGACTTTTCCAAGGCAACTTTTGCGATTGACGCGGTGATTGAGACGCGCGGAATGTCGCTTGCAAACGCGAGCGCGCAAGTCAAAATTTCTGATATGGACGGCAAACTTTTCGCCGAGATGACCTTGCCTGTCGGCAAAATGGACGACAAACAATCACTCACAGTCAAGTCATCAATTCAAGTCGAGGGCTTCCAATTGTGGAGCCATGAGAACCCTTATCTCTATACGGTAGAAGTTTCTTTGGTCGACAACAAAAAAGTTGTTGATATGAGAAAGCACAAATACGGTTTCCGCGATATCAAAATTACAGGCTACAACGCTGACACAAAGCGCGGACCTTTTGTTTTGTTGAACGGCGTTCCGCTCAAAATTTGCGGAGTAAATCGTCACGATTTCCACCCTGATTATGGTCACGCAGTGCCAGAAAGCATTATCCGCAGTGACATAAAGCTACTCAAAGAACACAATGTTACAAACATTCGCACTTGCCACTATCCAAACGCGAGAAAGTTCTATGAGATTTGCGACGAAGAAGGCATTCTTGTAATGAGCGAAAACAACTTGGAAACGCACGGACTTGCCAAAAAAGTCCCTGCAAGCAACCCACAATGGTCCAAGCAAGTTTGCGCGCGAATGAGCAATATGGTCAACAGCTACAAAAACCACAGCTGCATACTTTTCTGGTCGCTCGGCAACGAGTCTGGCGTTGGTTCGTCTTTTGTTGATATGCGCAACACCGCGCTCGCGATTGACTCCACTCGCCCTATTCACTATGAGCCTGACTATACAATGGAAGTCACCGACTTGCACAGCGAAATGTATACCCCACAAGAAAAAATGAAAAAAATTGCCGCGAACAAGACTATTATTCACTGTCGCGCTTTGTGGAACAACGTTATGGGCAACGTTCTTTGCTCAAAAACTTATGTCGACAAGCCTTTTATCGAATGCGAATATTCGCACGCAATGGGCAACAGTATGGGCAACTTCTCTGATTATTGGGACGATTTCAAAAAGTATGACCGTCTCGCAGGCGGTTATATTTGGGACTTTGCCGACCAATCAATTCGCACAAAGACTGCCGACGGCATTGACGTTTGGAATTATGGCGGAGACTTTGGCGACAAGCCTAATGACGGCAACTTTGCTTTCAACGGCATTGTTCAAGGCGACCGCAAGCCAAACCCACACTTTTTCGAGGTGGAAAAATGCTATCAACAAGTTGACTTTGAGCTCAGTGGCAAAAAGTTGATTCTCCACAACCGCTTTATGTTCACTTCTCTCGAAAACTTTGAGTTGCGCGTTCAACTCAACGAACAAGGCAAGCTGATTGACGAAAAAGTCATTTCTCTCGCCCCTTGCGCTTATATGGAAAAGTTGATGGTCGAGCTTCCTTTCGACATTGACACAACGCAAGAACGCACTCTCGATTGCGCGTTGATTCTCGCGAAAGATATGATGCGCCTGACAAAAGGACACATTCTTGCGAGAGAACAATTTGTTCTTGGTCAATATGATTACTACAACTTGCCACAAGCAAGCGGAAAAATGTCTTGCGACTTTGACAAGTCTACACAACTCTACACAATCGGCGGAAAAGACTTCCGCGTGGTTGTTGACAAGTCAAAAGGCGAGATTGTCTCTTATGTCGCGGGCGGAAAAGAATGTCTCACAAGCCCAATCAAGCCAAACTTCTATCGCGCAAACACCGACAACGAAAGATTGCCACAAGTGCCACACATTCTTGGGCGTTTCCTTGGATTGTTCGCGTTTGCTGGCACAAACAAACATCTCAAAGCGCTTTCTTGCAAGGTCACTCAAGGCGACAATTGCGTGCAAGTCAAGACGTCTTGGTATGCGCGTTATCTCGTTGGCGTGCAAACAACTTATACAATATTTGCCAACGGAGAAATCAAAATGTCTCTCCAATGCTCCAACGCGTCACTCTACTCTCTGCCGCGTTTCGGCTTCCGAATGGAACTTGCCGAAGGCATTGACGGCTTGAGCTATTATGGCAAGGGCGAACACGAAAACTATTGCGACCGCAAAACTGGCGCATATCTCGGAGTGTACAACTATGACAGCGTGGAAAACTTTATCCACGACTATCTCTATCCGCAAGAAAACGCCAACCGTTGCGACGTGCGTTGGTTGGAAATCGGAAAGACTACAAAGCTTTCTGTTCAAGCTGTCGACGCGCCTTTTGAGGCGAGCGCTCACCCTTACACAATGGAAATGTTGCAAACCGCAAGACACAAACACGAGCTTGCGCGCAACAAAACCGTTTGCGTTTATCTCGACGGAAGACAACAAGGCGTCGGCGGTGACGTGCCAGCAATGGCGTCGCTCAAAAAGCCTTACAAGATTCCTTTCTACAAAAAGCAATCTTTCACTGTTGCAATCAAGTTCGAAAAGTAAGTCACAGAAAACTTTCTTGGTTGCAATCAAGTTTGCAAAGTAAGTCACAACAAACTTTCTTGGTTGCAATCAAGTTCGAAAAGTAAGTCACAACAATCTTTTTTGGTTGCAATCAAGTTTGCAAAGTAAGTCAC
>JAVXBP010000075.1:0-5638 GCA_036659935.1 Clostridia bacterium | reverse complement strand
TGTTCCAACAAGTCTTGCGAGGCTTGTTTTTTATTTACACTAGTTTTTTAGCTATGCGTATAATTATTTTTGTATAGTCAACAATATCATTTGTCGTCGCTGAGACATACAATACAGCGGGGCAATCTTGACATTGGAGATAAAATTATGATAAAAAGAGGAGAATTATATTACGCCGACCTCAGCCCTGTCGTCGGCAGTGAGCAAGGCGGAGTAAGACCGATACTTATCGTGCAAAATGATATAGGCAACAAATATAGCCCAACAGTAATTGCGGCGGCGATTACGAGCCAAATAAACAAAGCGAAGCTTCCGACGCACATTGAGCTGTCCGCAAAAGATTTTGGCTTGCCGAAAGATTCCGTCGTGTTGTTGGAGCAAATTCGAACGCTTGACAAACAGCGTCTCAAAGAAAAAATTGGCGAAGTGCCAATCGACACGATGACGAAAATTAACCAAGCGTTGTTGATAAGTTTGGGCTTTTATTGAGAAAATTAGACAAGTCAAAGTGGCTTGTCTTTTTTGTTGTAAACGCAAACCAAAACACGAATTACAATTCCCGAATTAAAAAAAGTAATGAAAAATAAAGCGAAATTGTTGAAGGAAAAATTGTTATTATAACAATCAATATTACTATTTTAAAAAAATATTAAAAATTGCTTAAAATAACAAAATAAACGGCTTTTCTTATTGACGATAATTTGCGCGTGTGTTATTATATTTATGGTGCGATGCGCCAAAGAAAAAAAGAGAAAGGGTATTGTAGAAATTATGATGAAAAAAACAACACACAGCACAACTGTTGCAAAGAAGAAGTTTTCATTGAACGAATCACCGTTTATGAACAAACTTTGTGGCACGGAGTCGTCAAAAGACGGCGAGATGAAACCAAAAGAAGTTTTGTCTTATTCAGTCGCAGGCTTTGGTCAAAACTTGATTTGCCAACTTGTCACATCGTTTTTGTTATTCTTTTTGACAGATGCGGTGCATTTGAGCGCTATTTGGTTGGCGTGGATGTTCTTGGGAGCGAGACTTTTTGATGCTTTCAACGACCCAATCATGGGCACAATTGTTGACAGAACGCGCAGTAAATATGGAAAAATGCGTCCTTATCTCAAATATATGCCTATCCCAATCGTCGCAATGACAGTTTTGTTGTTTACAACAATTCCGGGCAACGAAGTCGCAAAATTTGCTTACGCGACAAGCATTTATTTGGTTTGGGGCATTTGTTATACCACTGTCGACGTGCCATATTGGGGACTTGCATCTTCGATGACGTCAGACACAAACAAGCGTAACTCAATGCTTACAATCGCAAGATTGTTCTGCACAATTGGCGCGGGCGTTGTTACAGTTCTTCTTCCTGCAATTCAAGGTATGATCGAGACTTCTGCTATCAGAGAAATTTTTGCAAACTTGAATTTTAACGACATCGCGGGCATATCCAAGGACGCTATCAAAGAAGTCGCGGGCTTGCCAGCTGACTTTATCGGCAAGATAATTGTTGACGGAGAAGCTGTTTGGCAAGTATCGCCAGAGGTTATGACATCAATTAAATCACTATACACTTCTGGCTACAAAACGCTTTATTTGGTTACAGCTTGCATTATCGCAGTTGTTGCGTTGCCAACTTTCTATATCGGTTTCAAAAACACAAAAGAAAGATTCTATGACAGCGAATCAAGCAAAGCAAGCCTTGGTCACAACGTGAAATTGCTCGGCAAAAACAAGCCAATTATTATGTTAATTTTGTTGGGCGTGCTGGGGTCGTTGAGATTGATTTATATGACTTCTGGTCTATATTACGCCAAATATAACCTTGGCAACACAGGTTTGTTCTCGATTATGACAATCTTGGTTGTGCCGGGCGGACTTATCGCGACGGTTACAACGCCGTGGCTGTCCAAGAAATTCGGCAAGAAAAACGTATTTTTGTTCTCACACCTTATCGGTGGCGCGGCGATGTTGCTTGCATATTTTGTTGGACTGAAGTCCAACGGTTCTGACACTGCGTCAGTGATTGTGTTTATGATTGTGCTCGTATTGCTTGGCGTTCCGTCGGGCTATTCCAACATATTGCAATATTCAATGATTGCGGACTCAATCGACTATCTCGAGGACAAAACGGGCGAGCGCGCAGAAGGAATTTGTTTCTCAATGCAAACATTTATATCCAAAATCGGTATGGCTATGACAGCGTTTGTCACCTTGATGGTGCTTGGCGTTGAAGGTTACAGCGGTGAGGAAATTGGCGCGACCGAAGGCATAAAGTCGGGCATTTGGATGATGACAACATTGCTTGCTGGTCTTTCGACTTTGGCTTGTTGCATACCATTGTTCTTCTACACTTTCACCGAGAAAAAGCAAGCCGAGGCTGTCGCAAGAATTGCAGAAAAAAAGCGTCTTGCAGCGGAAGCGGAAGCGCTCAATGAGCCTTGCGCAGAATGCGCGGAGTGCAATTGCGGTTGCGCAAATGCTGACGAAAGCGCCGTTGCAGAAAATGAAGTAGCGGTCAAAGACGTTGAAGAAAATGTAATCACAGCAGAGACGAAAGTTGACGAAAAGCCAGTCGCAAAAGTTGACGAAAAGCCAGTCGCAAAAGTTGACGAAAAGCCAGTCGCAAAAGCTGAGAAAAAGCCAGTCGCAAAAGCTGAGAAAAAGCCAAAGGCTCAAGACAAAGATAAAGAATAAATTTTTTCAAAAATAAAATTCTAATGGGCGACTGTCAGTTATTTGGCAGTCGCCGAAGTAGGAAAATGGCATACACATCTTTATACAGACAATACAGACCTAATACTTTCGACGCAATGATAGGTCAACAACACATTATAAGAACTCTCAAAAACACAATTTTGAGTGGTTCTATTTCTCACGCATATCTCTTTACGGGTTCGCGTGGGACAGGAAAGACATCAACCGCCAAAATTTTTGCAAGGGCAATCAACTGCATATCACCGTTGAAAGACGGCTCGCCTTGTGGCAAATGCGCCGTTTGCAAGCAGTTGGAAGACCAAAACTCAATGGATATATTGGAAATTGATGCCGCATCAAACAATGGTGTTGACGAAATAAGAGACTTGCGTGAGAAAATAAAATTCCCACCAGTTTACGGAAAGTATAAGGTTTATATTATTGACGAAGTCCATATGTTGTCAATGGCGGCGTTCAACGCTTTGCTCAAGACGTTGGAAGAACCACCACAACACGCGGTTTTCATTCTGGCGACGACAGAAGTGCACAAAATTCCGCAAACAATTCTTTCGCGTTGCATGCGATTCGATTTTCGATTGTTGTCAACTCAAGAATTGTCCGACCATCTCGAAAATATATTCAAAGATATCAACAAACCTGTCGAAAAAGAAGCCTTGCGAGAGATTGCCGAGGCGGGGGACGGAAGCGTGCGCGATATGCTTTCTATCGCTGATATGTGTTTGTCTTATTCAAAAGAAAAGATAACATATGACGACGTTCTCGAGGTTCTTGGCGCGTGCTCGCCAGAAATGTTGATTGAACTTGTGAGCTATATTGTGGAAGAAAATATTCCGTCCGCGCTGCAACTTGCAGGCAAAATGACATCGCTTGGCAAAAGCGTAGAGTTGTTGAGCAAAGACATTGCCAAAACTTTCCGCAATATTATGTATGCGAAAAATTGTCAAAATGCCAACAAAATTTTGTGTTTGCCAAATGATATTTACAACAAAATTGCCTATTTGGCAAAGCTCGCAAACAATGACAAATTGTTGCGTTGCACAGAAATTTTTGTCAATCTCGAGGCAAGTTTGAGATATACGTCATCGCCAAAAGTTATCATAGAAATGGCGATTGTCAAGGCGTGCAACGTTACCGTTGGCTTGGACACGGACAGCGTAATCTTGCGTCTCAAAGAAATTGAAGCGCGCGTGCGCGAGCTTGGACAACAAGTTGGCTTGGAAAAGTTGGTCTTGTCGACCGAAAACGTTTGGGGCTATTTGCTCAACGTTTTGCAATTCCAGAAGTCGATGAGCGCGGCTTATACGCAGGCGTCACACGTCGAATTGTCTCAACTCAAGATAGAAAACGGCGTTCTCAACATAAAAGTGAGCAAAGAAGGCGACGCGTCAGTTCTCAAATATTATCTCAACGACTATGAAAATATTCTCAAAAAACGATTTTTTGACTTGTCGAAAATTCAAATTGTTACGGACGTGACAAGAGACGAAATGACAAAAGGAATCGAAGAACTTGGCGAACTATTTGGCAAAGAAAACATTAAAATAATAGATACAAAAACAGAAAAGGAGTAAAAATTTATGGGAAAATTTGGTGGTTTTGGCGGTGGCGGAATGGGCGGAATGGGCAATATGCAACAGCTTATGAAGCAAGCTCAAAAAATGCAAGAAGATATGCTTGCAGCGCAAGAAGAATTGAAAGACGAAGAAATTGTCGGCACAAGCGGCGGCGGAATGGTAGAAGTCACTTTGAATGGCGAAAAGCATTTGCTCGGCGTAAAAATTAAGCCTGAAGTTGTTGACCCTGACGATATCGAAATGCTCGAAGATATGTTGGTGGCGGCATTCAACGACGCGATAACCAAGGCGGACGCTCTCAAAGAAGAAAAAATGGGCGCTTTTGGCAAGCTCGGACTGTAAAATATGCAAAACGATATTGAATCTTTGACAAAATTAATCGCGCAATTTACAAGATTGCCAGGAGTTGGTTACAAAACCGCTCAGCGTTACGCGTACAAAATTGTCAATATGAAAGAAAATGAGGTCGACGACTTTGTAGCGGCGATTGTCGATACAAAACGAAAAGTGCATTATTGTTCAATTTGTGGCAATTATACCGACAAGGAAGTTTGCGACATTTGTTCGACGCGCGACAAGTCGGTTATTTGTGTTGTCAAAGAACCAAAAGATGCGAACGCTTTCGAAAAAGTAAAAGACTTCAACGGAGTTTATCACATTTTGCACGGCACTCTCAATCCGCTTATGAATATTGGCGTTGACGATATCCATATCAAAGAATTGCTCACTCGTCTCGACGGAGTGAAGGAAGTCATTATGGCGACCAACCCCGACGTGGAAGGGGAGGCGACGGCTGTCTATATCGCTCGACTTATCAAGCCTATGGGCATAAAAGTCACACGCATCGCGAGTGGAATTTCAATCGGCAGCGACATTGAGTACGCCGACGAAGTCACGCTTTCGCGCGCGCTTGCTGACCGCAAACCGTTGTAATAGTTCTTGAATAATTTTGTTATAAAAAAGTAGCGACACATTTATGTCGCTACTTTTATTTTGATATTTTTTGAATTAATCTTCCAAGCCAACGCCGTCTTTCATAAATCTATCGAAAGCCGCCGCGCCTTGTTCGTTGTTTTTGAAAACTCCAGTGCATTCCAAAATTTCTTCACAAGCCTTGTTGACATAGCTTGTCACAAGTTTTGTCGCCGCGGTAGGTTTGTTTTTTGCGCCGTGGTCATTGACAAGTTGCAACACAAGGTTTGCGTGTTTGAACATTGGGTTGGTTGGGTCGTTGAGTTCTTGCAAGTCAAGAACTTTTTCTCCGTCGAGATATTGTTTGATAATTTCCAACTCAGACTTCAATCTTCCAGGCAAAATGAACAAGCCCATGACTTCGATGATGCCAATTC
>JAVXBP010000074.1:0-5676 GCA_036659935.1 Clostridia bacterium | reverse complement strand
TAAAGGTCAAAGTGGATATTTTGCACGCGACCGTTGGCAAATCTTTTTCCAAAGCGCTACAATTTTGGCGACAAGAATTTGTTCAACTCAACTTGCAAGAAAGGAGACAAAATGTTGGAAATGTTATTGGCAGAAAAAATTAAGCCTGTTGTCAATGTCGGGAATATTATGTTTTATTTGATAATAGCAGGGCTTGTCATCGCGGTGGCGGTGATTATTGTGCTGTTTACCAAAAGCGAGCGATACAAAATCAAAGTTCGTGAGGCATATATGGAAAAAAATAAAGAATATCAAGCGCCAGTGGTCATAAAAGTTTTCAAAGACGAAAACAAAGACCAAATTGCGAACGGTCAAGAAAGTCTCAACAAAAATGAGCCAACAATACAAAAAGAAGTTGTTGACGAAAAGGCCGACAAAAAGCAATAACTACTTTCAACCACAAAAAGTCAAAATTACAACAAATTCCAACAAATTTAATTAATATTAAAAAAGTCTTAAAATACTGTTGCAAAAAATCATTCCAAATGTTATAATGATGAAAAGCAGTATTTTTTGTTGCAAAAATTGAGAAATTGCGCATATATTTATACTGACAAAAATTTTGGAGGTAGGTATGAAGAAGAAAATGGTTTTGGCAGTTTCGATTGCTATCTTGGTAGTATTGTGTTCTTGCATGTTTATGGCTTGCACACAAGACCCAACAAAGGTTGAGGCAAAGTATAAGGACAAGGGATACACAGTTCTCAATGTGACAAAAGACGGCAAAGGTGTTATGACAATTTCAAAAGGACTTTCTGCTGATGGTTGTATCATTACATTCTTTGAGACAGAAGACAAAGCAAAAGTTGCAGAAGCTGACGCAAAGAAAGCTTATGACGCAGCAAAAGAAGACAAAAAAGACACAACGTTTGCTTACAAGAGATCAGGAAACGCTGTCGCTATTGGAAACAAATCTGCAGTTAAAATTCTTTAATTTTTAGAATTTTACATAGAAAAAGAAGCTCGCAAGAGCTCCTTTTTTTATCTTTTTTAGCATTATATTTGTATTGAGAGATTGTTTTTATAAGCATTTTAGCGTTTTGGCTAGCTTTGAATCGTTTAACATATATTAATATTTTAGCGTTTTGGCTAACTTTGAGCTACTTAATATAAGTTAATATTTTAGCGTTTTGCTAACTTTGAGCCACTCAACAAATAAATTTATTTACATAAACAATCTTTTCTTGAGTTCCGTTATCATTGTTTTGCGCCCAAAAATGCAAGAGAAAAGCAAAGTGATAAGTCCCAGTCCAGCGCACACGAGCGACGCGACAAAGCTCCATTTTGCGATAACGTTGACAAAAAGCAAGCAAACCTCGATGACGGCGTTGATTGTGGTCGGATAGGCGTATTTGTACCACTTTCCAGTGATAAAAACTATCATACACAGCGCGCAGTTGAGCGCCGCGAGCAGGGCAGGAATTACAATGGAAAATGCAATATCAATTCGTTGGAAGTGACCGCAAATCAGCATTGACAGCACGCTCAGCCACAAGATATCGGACGTCAAAATGTGTCTCACGCTGTCGAAGAAAAACACGTGGCGCAAGATTGTCAGCCAAGTGAAAACGACGCTCGCGAGCGTGATATAGAAAATGCCCATAATGTGCGACAAAAGGCTTGCTATCAAGGTAAACGCGCACAAAATGATGCTTACAACAATAAAAATATTGCGCACGATGTTCCGTTTTGTCCGTGGTTGCAGGTCGGGATATGAGACAAATTGGAAGTTGTCATCGGTGTGAATTGACTTTGTTTGCGCGCCGCAAAGCGGACAGTTTTGTGTCTCGTCAGAGACTTTTACATTACAATTTTTACAAATTTTCATTGAGAGCGCCTCCGTTGGTTTCGACATAGAATTCGAGCCCTTCTTCCACAAGCAATTTGACAAATTCGCACTCGATATCAGGTTCCCAAATCGAGCGAACCATCGAAATCACGCACTTGTTGTTGTAAGAAATCACGGAAAAATTAGTTCCGCCTTCTGGTGGTTCTTTGAGAATAAAGTCAAATCTGTCGACAATCGCCGACAATTCTTTTGGCGCGGAAAAGTTGCCAAGGTTGGAAATTGTCGTGCTGAATGACTTGACGTTGTAAATTTTGTTTGCGATAGAAAAGCCGAAATTTTTGAGAAAAAGTGGCGCAAGTCGAATAATCTTGTTGCGTTCTTCTCTTATATTGACGTTGATATTTTGTTGCAAATTTTCTTTGTCAATGCCACGCGCGAGTTGTTCTTTTGCAAGGTTGACAAGCGCTTGAGTGTTGAGAGTTGTGTCGTCGAACTCAATCGGGCAAAAAAGCGAAAAGTTGCGCAGTGTCTCTGATTGGAAAACTTTGCGCAAATTTATTGGCACTTGGACGATAACGGGGTGGGTGTCTTTGTCATATTCTCGTTTTGCAAAATATGACTTTGCCATAATCGCCGTGAGAAATTCGGTAATTGTTCCGCCATATTTTTTCGCAAGGTCGTGCAATTTTGTCGCGTCGGTGATGAGTTGAATGACGGTATTATTTTTTATTTTGCGCCCTTTGACGTGATAAGCTGACTTCATCACGCGTTTTGCGTAATTTTTTTTCTTGGAATAGCGCGCAAAGCTGTCGTCGACTTCGCCACTTTTGACGTTGTCAAAGACATTTTTCGCGTTGGTGTGTTCTTCAATCGCGCCATATTTGAGTTCGTAATATCTTGTCAACAAAGTGTTGAGAAAAATCGACGCGCCCGTCCCGTCGGTGATGCTGTGGAAAACTTCAAGTCCAATGCGTTTGTCCTCGCAAGTCACGCGAAAAAGATAATGCTTGCCATTCAACGGAATTGTGCGCATAGGGTATCTGTTGCCGTTGACAATCATCGGGACTTTTTCCATTCTTTCGAAATAATACCAGAAAAGCCCTTTTTTGATAGTAACCATAAAAGTTGGAAATCTATCCACGATATCTTCCAACGCATTTTGAAGAATTTGACGGTCAACTGGATACTTTAGCGTTGCCGACACACGGAAAACAAGACTCCAGTCAGAGTTTGCTTGCGGTGGGTAAACTTTTGCTGCGTTGTCGAGCTTGTACCACTCTTTTGAGTTGAATTTTTTGCGTTTAATTTTGCTTGTTTGGCTGTTTGCGATTGGCTCGTCGGGCACATTGCCACTGAATAAGTTGTCATAACTTATGCCAAAATATTTGACAAGCGAGTCAATTTGTTGAAAATCAGGAATAGAAAGCCCTTGTTCCCACTTTGAGATAGCTTTGTCGGAAACATTGAGCTGTTCTGCAAGTTGAACTTGCGTCAAGTTTTTTTGTTTGCGCAATAATAATATTGTTTTCCCTATTGTCTCTGCATCCATAGAATTCCCCTTGATTGACAGCCTAAAAGTGTGATATTTGGCAATAATGTTAGAATATAAGGACAAAAAGCTTAAATATGTCTACTTTCTACTGCAATTATAGTTTATCACACTTGAATTGTCTTGTAAATAGATTGAGAGTAGAATTGTAAAATAGCGCCATTCTACCGCTGGTAGAGTTAATTTTTGCCAAATATTGCCACAAAATTACAAAAAAATATGCAAAATTTTCCAAAAAGGCGCAAAAATTCTTCAATCAATTTTCAATTGTAAAAAAACAAATATATCAAGAAGTGGAAAATTTGTCGCAAAGAATATCAAAAAGTGAAAGATATATCGAAAAGTGAAAAAGATAACAATAAAATTTGTTAAAAAAAGTTTGATATTAATTTGACAATATGTTACAATATAGAAGTTGACAAAATTGCAACAACAAACGCTATCATTTGTTTGTTTGGCGCACGCCACTCAAGCTTGGATATAAATAGTAAAAATTTAAGGAGGATTTCCTAATGGAATATTCAAAAGAAGTAAAGGAAATGTGCAAGGTTGCGCAAGGCGCTGACCATGGACCTGCCCCGATTCCAGAAGAAGGCAAGTGGGTTCAATCAAAAGAGATAAAAGACATCAGTGGTCTTACTCACGGCATCGGTTGGTGCGCTCCACAACAGGGCGCGTGCAAGCTCACTTTGAATGTCAAAAACGGCATTATCGAAGAAGCTTTGGTCGAGACAATCGGCTGTTCTGGCATGACTCACTCGGCGGCTATGGCTGCAGAAGTTTTGCCGGGCAAGACTGTTCTTGAGGCTCTCAACACCGACTTGGTTTGTGACGCTATCAACACCGCGATGAGAGAATTGTTTCTCCAAATCGCTTATGGAAGAACACAATCAGCTTTCTCAGAGGGCGGTTTGCCAATCGGCGCTGGTCTCGAAGACTTGGGCAAAGGCTTGCGTTCGCAAGTTGGCACAATGTATAGCACCAATGCAAAAGGCGTGCGTTATTTGGAAATGGCGGAAGGCTATGTTACTCATATCGGACTTGACAAAGGCGGCGAAGTCATCGGTTACGAATTTGTAAACCTTGGCAAAATGATGGAAGCAATCACGACAAAAGGCATGTCGGCAAACGACGCGCTTGTTAAGTTTACAAACCATTATGGCAGATATGACGAAGCGGTTAAAGTTATTAACCCTCGCAAAGAATAAGGAGGCGAAAAATTATGGCAGTTACATTTGAAAGTTATTCAAGAAGAATTGACAAAATAAACAAGGCTCTTGCTCTCAACAATATCAAAGACCTCGAAGACGCAAGAAAAATTTGCCTCGACAACAACATTGACGTGGAAAGCATTGTAAAAGGCATTCAACCAATCGCTTTTGACAACGCAGTTTGGGCATATATCGTTGGTTGCGCTATCGCAATCAAAAAACATTGCGTAAAAGCTACTGACGCGGCTGTCGCGATTGGCGAAGGACTGCAAAGTTTTTGCATTCCTGGTTCTGTCGCTGACCAAAGAGCCGTTGGACTTGGACACGGAAACCTTGCCTCTATGCTTCTCAAAGAAGAAACAAGATGCTTTGCTTTCTTGGCTGGTCACGAGTCTTTCGCAGCAGCGGAAGGCGCAATCGGCATCGCAAAAACAGCGAACAAGGTGAGAACTCAACCTCTCCAAATCATTCTTAATGGTCTCGGAAAGGACGCCGCAAAAATTATCAGCAGAATCAACGGCTTCACTTATGTTCACACTCAACTCAATCACTATGACGAGTCACTCGACATTCTTGACACCACCGCTTACAGCGACGGCGAAAGAAGTCAAGTCAGAGTCTATGGCGCTGACGACGTTATCGAAGGCGTCGCTATTATGAAACACGAAAAGGTTGACGTCTCAATCACCGGCAACTCCACCAACCCAACGCGCTTCCAACACCCAGTCGCAGGCACTTACAAAAAGTGGTGCGTAGAAAACGGCAAGAGATATTTCTCAGTCGCTTCTGGCGGTGGCACTGGCAGAACTTTGCACCCAGACAATATGGCTGCCGGTCCTGCATCATACGGAATGACCGATACCATGGGCAGAATGCACTCTGACGCGCAATTCGCAGGCTCATCTTCCGTTCCTGCTCACGTCGAAATGATGGGGCTTATCGGAATGGGCAACAACCCAATGGTTGGGGCTTCGGTGGCTTGCGCTGTTGCGGTTCAAGTCGCTTTGAGCTCGAAAATGAGCGAATAATATCGTCAAGCCGACTTTTAGTCGCAGGCACATAGGGGGACTATGTTGGCGCTGCTCCGA
>JAVXBP010000073.1:0-5934 GCA_036659935.1 Clostridia bacterium | reverse complement strand
AGAACCGCACAAAATGCGATTGCAAAACAAAACGCATAAATAGAAAATGAGTTGCAATTGAAAAAATGAATAAAAAAAAGAACCGCACAAAATGCGATTCTTGATTTTTGTTGATATAGAATTACTTAACTTCTACTTCTGCGCCAGCTTCTTTGAGCTTGTTTGCAATTTCGTTTGCAGCGTCAAGAGAGATAGCTTCTTTGAGTGTTTTAGGAGAGCTATCAACCATATCTTTTGCTTCTTTGAGTCCAAGACCAGTGATTTCTCTAACAATTTTGATAACGGCAATTTTGTTTCCGCCAGCTGCTTTGAGAATTACGTCGAACTCTGTTTGCTCTTCTGCTACTGCAGCTGCTGCTGTTGGAGCTGCCACTGCCATAGATGCGGCGCTAACGCCGAATTCTGTCTCGATAGCTTTAACGAGATCGTTAAGCTCCAAAACTGTCATACCCTTAATATCTTCTATCATTTTTGCAATATCTGCCATTTTTGTATCCTCCAAAAAATTCTTTTATTTGTTATTTCTATGCAATTAAGCATTTTTCTCTGCAACTTGTTGCAAAGCTCTTGCAAGGCCACTGAGTGGACTTTGCAACATTCCGAGAAGTTGCGCGAGCAAAACTTCTTTTGGTGGAATGGAAGCCAACTTGGAAACTGTAGCTGAATCGACAAGCTTTTTGTCCATCATTCCGCATCTTATTTCGATTGCTTTGATGTTTTTTGCTGCTTCTACAACTATTTTTGCAGGCGCCAACGCATCTCCGTTTGCAAATGCGATTGCGTTTGTTCCTTCCAAATATTTGTCATATCCGTCCATAGCCAATTCCGCCAAAGCTTTGCTGACCAATCTATTCTTGAGAACGCAATATTCTACGTTTTCTGCTCTAAATTTTGCGCGCATCGCTGTGTCGTCAATAACTGAAAGACCTTTAAAATCGACTACTACAAAGCTATTACATTTTTCAATTTTCGCTTTTATTTCTTCAATTTTTTGTTTTTTAATTTCTCTTGCTTCTGACATTCTATACCTCCTATATTAATAAAAATCTCTCTATGCCTAGACATAGAGAGATAATAATATCAAATATTATCATACCTCGGCAAGACTTACGCTTTCGCACTTGCTGTCTTTGGCTAGAATTTACTATAATAGTTTAACAACAAAAAGTTGTTTTGTCAATTGTTTTGAACCAACAATTGCAATTATTGTTTGCTTGCAACCTTTACGCCAGGTCCCATTGTGCTTGCAACAGAAACACTCTTTATATATTGTCCTTTTGCTGATGCAGGCTTCGCCTTAACAATCGCTTCGAACAAAGTATTGTAGTTTTCTACGAGCTTTTCTGCGCCGAATGACTTTTTGCCAAACGCAACGTGAATGATGTTTGTTTTGTCAAGTCTATATTCTACTTTACCAGATTTGATTTCTCCAACCGCTCTGGTAACGTCCATAGTAACTGTGCCAGATTTTGGATTAGGCATAAGACCTTTTGGCCCGAGCAATTTACCAATTCTGCCGACAAGACCCATCATATCAGGAGTTGTAACGCAAACATCAAAGTCGAACCAGTTTTCGTTTTTGATTTTGTTGACAATTTCTTCTCCGCCAACAAAGTCAGCGCCAGCAGCTAAAGCTTCGTCAGCTTTTGCGCCTTTTGCGATAACGAGAACGCGAACTTTTTTGCCAGTTCCGTTTGGAAGAACTACAACGCCTCTGACTTGTTGGTCAGCGTGGCGAGAGTCAACACCCAATTTTACGTGCAATTCGATTGATTCGTCGAATTTTGCTGTTGCTGTGTCTACTACCAACTTAATAGCGTCTTGAGCGTCATACGCTTTCGACTTTTCTACGAGTTTGGAAGCTGTAATATATCTTTTTCCTTGTGCCATAATTATATCCCCCTTACTCCTCTACCGTAACGCCCATACTGCGAGCTGTTCCTGCGATCATGCTCATAGCGGCTGTTAGGTCTGCTGCTGTCAAGTCAGGCATTTTTGTTTCTGCAATTTGCTTTACTTGAGCTTTTGTAAGCTTCGCAACCTTTGTCTTGTTAGGCACGGCGCTTCCACTTTCGATACCGCAAGCTTTCTTAATAAGAATTGGAGCAGGCGGAGTTTTGAGAATAAACGTAAATGACTTGTCTTCGAAAATTGTCATGATAACAGGAAGAATCAATCCTTCTTGTCCTCTTGTTTTCTCGTTGAACTCTTTTGTAAATCCAGGAATGTTGATTCCGTGTGGACCTAGAGTTGAACCAACTGGTGGTCCAGGTGTAGCTTTGCCGGCTGGTAGTTGCAATTTGACTACTGCCTTAATCTTCTTTGCCATAGCTTAAAACCTCCTATCGCAATCGTGGTAATATCGAAACGCAATCTATATTTTGCATCTCTCCCATGCTCTTTCGAGCGTGATTAACTGTTTGTGAGCCTTTTCTTTTTTGTAAAGCTCCGCCACAACATTCGATTGATGTCAACAAAATGTGGGCTTATCAAATTTTCTCAATTTGTGAACTTTCCTTTGTCAAGAAAGTCCCGCGAATAACACACTTTGAGAGTGTCGTCCGTCAAATTTTCTCAATTTGGTTGAACTCAAGTTCTACCGAAGTCTCTCTGCCGAACATAGATACGGCAACTTTGACTTTTTCTTGTTCAACTTTTATCTCTTTTACTTCTCCGATAAAGCCGAGCAATGGTCCGCCTGTGATATTCACGTGGTCGCCAACCGCAACTTTGAGGTCCTCGATAGCAACCTTTTCCAATTGAATTCTTTTAACTTCTTCTGGTGTCATAGGGACAGGAATGCCGTTGTAATCACTGCAAAAGTCCTTGACGCCTCTTGTTTGTTTGACCATATACCAAGCGTGCTTGGTGTAGATCATCTTGATGAACAGGTAGTTTGGATATTTCTTTCTCTTGACAATCTTTTTCTTGCCTGTCTTTGCGTCTTCTACCACTTCTTCGTCTTCTGCCAAAACAACTTCGAAAATGTAATCTTGCAAAGCATTTATCTCAATCATTTGTTGGAGACAAATTTTCGCAATATTCTCATATCCAAATTGTGTTTGCAAAACATACCATTGTGGTTGACTAGTATCTATCATAATACAAATCTCCTATGCGCTCTTTCCAGGAATCAAAAGTTCCAAAAGCAAGTTGCAAAGAGCGTCGAAGCCCATTACTAGCAAAAGGAATATCAATACAATCACCAAAACTATACCCAATCTCTTGAAAGTCTCTTTTGAAGTGAGCCAAGTAACCTTTTTCATTTCTGAAAACATTTCCTTGAAAACTCTGCCAAGTTTCTTGAAGATATTAGGCTTTTTGTTTGCCTTGTCGTTGTCCTTCTTCTTACTGTTCTGAATTTTTTGCGGAGCAACAGGCGCCGACGAAAGATTTGCATCTTTGAGAGCGTTTGTCGTTACCACTTCGACAGGAGTAGAAGAAAGTTCCTTGTTTTTCTTAGCCATTACAATTCCCCCGATTACTTGGTTTCTTTGTGTGCAGTTGTTTTCTTGCAAAATTTGCAATACTTGTTGACTTCGAGTCTATCAGGAGTATTTTTCTTGTTCTTTGTTGTATCGTAGTTGCGTTGCTTACATTCTGTACAAGCCAATGTTATTCTTGTTCTCATTGTAAACACCTCCAAAAAAATTACACCCTATATGAGTGCTTAATTATTCTAACACACCCCAATGTATATTGTCAAACGAATATCATAATTAATTAAAGTATTTTTTACTTAAAAAAGCCTTCTTTCTTAATATCTTCGAGTGAATGAGCCATTTGTTCTTTTCTGAGTTTTTTGTTGCTTTCCAATTCTTCTTTTCTGTCATATTGTTCTTTGAAAATTGGATAGAAAGACGAAACTTTTGGCGCGACAGCCTTCATCAACTTGCTTGTAAGTTTGCCTGTGATTGACGGGCACAATCTCATGCCGAAGTCCATAAGTCCAGCGACTGCGTCAATAATAACGCGAGTCTTGCGCTTTCTCATAGCCTTTACAATTTTTTGTCCTGCTTTTGCGGCGGTCATACCGATATTTTCTATGAAGCTGTCAGCTTTTGGAGCTTCGCCCTCGCGTGGCTTGTACAAGTCCGTCTTAACGGGCCCTGGCATAACGCAACCGACATATATTCCAAAACCTCTCAACTCTTGCGACAACGTCTCAGAAAGCGCCCACACGCCACCCTTTGTCGCCGAGTAAATTGACTCGCCCGCGACTGGCAAAATAGCCGACGCGCTCGAAACGTTTACAAGTCCGCCAAAAATGCTTTTTTTGATAGCTGGCAACATCGCCTCGCAGCTGTAAATTATGCTCATCAAGTTGGTATCAACCACTTTTTCTATTTGACTGCTCGACAAGTCTGTATATTGCGAAAACGGTTGAATCATTCCTGCGTTGTTGATAAGAATATCTGTCGCAAAACCGATATCGTCCAACTCTTGCGCAAACGCCTTCCATTCTGCCGACGAAGAAATGTTGAATCTTCTATAATCGAACTTTCCCGCTGGCAATTCGCTTTTGAGCGCGTCCAACTTTTGTTGGTTTCTTGCAATGCCCATAACGTTGCAGCCATATTTATTTACCAAGAGCAAAAGAACTTCTTTGCCAATGCCTGTAGAACAACCTGTAAGAACAACGTTCCTACCATAAAGCCAATCTTTTTTTGACATATAACACCTACCTCATTTGTTTTCAAGCTATATTATAAATGATTATTAATATTTTGTCAAATTATTAGCAAACTTTTATTTGCTTATATCATTTTATTTGGATATTTAAGGCGAAAAAATTTTGCGGGAGAAACCTTTCCACAAAGCTTCCCCCGAATTTCTTTTAATTCAATTGCGACCAATTTTCTGTCGCGCGCAAAATTTGCGCTTTTATCTGACAGCATTTATGACATTTTAACACTTGTAGCATTTATGACGCTTATGACATTTTGTCTGTTTCAACAAAATATTATTCCGAAAGCGCAAAAAAATGGAGCTCCTTGTGGGAACTCCATTTTGTTATGATTGTATTTGACTACAACCAATTACGCATCAATGTGTGAAACTACACCAGAACCAACAGTTCTTCCACCCTCACGGATAGCGAAACGAAGTCCTTCTTCGATAGCGATAGGTGTGATAAGTTCGATTTCCATCTTAACGTTATCACCAGGCATTACCATTTCTACTCCAGCTGGAAGCTCGATAGAACCAGTAACGTCAGTTGTTCTGAAATAGAATTGTGGACGGTAACCATTGAAGAATGGAGTATGACGTCCGCCTTCTTCTTTTGTCAAAACGTACACTTGAGAAGAATACTTTGTGTGTGGGTTGATTGTGCCAGGCTTGCAAAGTACTTGTCCTCTTTCGATGTTCTTGCGGTCGATACCACGGAGCAATGCTCCAACGTTGTCGCCTGCGAATGCCTCGTCAAGAAGCTTTCTGAACATTTCCAAACCAGTAACGGTTGTGTCGATAGTTGGGTGAATACCAACGATTTGAACTTTGTCTTGAATTTTAACTTGACCACGTTCAATTCTGCCAGTAGCAACAGTGCCACGACCAGTAATTGTAAAGACGTCCTCGACAGGCATCAAGAAAGGCTTGTCTGTGTCTCTTTGTGGAGCAGGTATCCAGCTGTCAACAGCGTCGAGAAGCTCTTTGATAGGAGCGCACTCTGGTCCGTCAACGTTGCCAGCAGTAGCTTGTTCCAATGCGAGCAAAGCGCTACCTTTGATGATAGGGGTGTCGTCGCCAGGGAAGCCATATTCTGTAAGCAAATCTCTGATTTCCATTTCTACCAATTCGAGCAATTCTGCATCGTCAACTTGGTCAGTTTTGTTCATAAATACAACAATCTTTGGAACGCCAACTTGACGAGCGAGCAAGATGTGCTCTCTTGTTTGTGGCATTGGTCCATCAGTTGATGCAACTACGAGG
>JAVXBP010000072.1:0-6140 GCA_036659935.1 Clostridia bacterium | reverse complement strand
GCTGAATTGAGCTTATTATTATATACGCCATAAAGTTTATTTCTTGCCCTATCATATAGGATAGCGACAAGTTTAAGAATATGCCAAACTCAATCACCGCAATCAACAATGCCGACAATTTGAATGACCGCAGCGCAAACACAAGAATAACAAATATTATCAAAATGGACACAATTGACACGACTGCGTTGTCTCGAGGAGTAATGCCACGCAAGTCTTCTACTGCCTGAGACATACCTGTTATATAATATTTTTCGCCTTTGAAGTTTTTGTCAGCGAGCGCGGTAATTTGTTTCAAAATTGCGGTCGCCTCATCACTTTCTGGGTCGGCGAGCAAGTTGATAGTGCACATTGTATAATCTGTGTTCAAAAAGTTCTTTATCATTGACGCTTCGTCAGGAATCAAACCGAGCATTACGCCAAGATAAAGTTGATTGCCTGTGGCTTTATCAACCATAGAATATGCGCCCATAACGCCACTAACGCTTTCAACTTCTTTGAGATCTTCCAGAAAAGCATAGTTCATTGTAGGATTGGACGGCAAAATTAATATCAAAGAGTTGCCAAGATTGTCAACGTGCTTTTGAATCTCGCTTGGGTTTTCTTTTGCTTGAACAAACTTGATATAGTTCAAATCAACGTTGCTTTGCATCAAAATTGTAGGAATTAACAACGCCGTACAAATTGCAACAACTATCTTTCTGTGAGAGATAGAAAAACTCCCTACCTTTTTTAACTTTGGAACAAACAATCTATGCGTAGTTTTTTCGTGAATTTTGCTTGTAATCAACATCAAGCAAGGTTGCAACACAAGGACGGTCACCAAGCTTAAGAATACGCCTTTCGCAAGCACAAGTCCAAGGTCAGCTCCAATCTTGAACCGCATAAAGAACAGCGCCAAAAAGCCGCCTACGGTCGTCAGCGCCGATGCCGCAATTGTCGAGAACGTTCGCGGAATTGCCCTGCGCATAGCAAGATTTTCGTCGAGCGTCTTTTCTTTTTCTTCCGCAAAAGCGTGCATCAAGAATATTGCATAGTCCATTGACAAGCCGAGTTGCAAGATAGACGACGCGGCAAATGTGACGACAGAAACATCCTTGAGAATGATATTTGTGCCCATATTGACCACAATTGAGATGCCGAGCGTAAGCATAAAGACAAACGGCTCAACAATAGAATTGGACGTCAAAAGCAAAATAATAAACATTACAAGAACGGCTACGATAATATATTTCCAGATTTCTCCGATAGTCGAATCGAAGATATCTTTTGTCATTTGCGTTGTCCCACCAATGGCGTGTTCATAATCTTTGAGAATTGTATTGTTTAACGTGTCGATAATTGCCAAGGCTTCTTTCGACGACGGCGCGACATTGAGTTGTAGCATTACGACAAAGTCGCCAACTTGGCTTTTGTCAAATTTTTCGTTTGGTTTGCGAGACGGCAAAAACAAATTCAACACGTCTTCGTTGGACATAATAGAATCAACAATATCGTCGGTTTCGACGCCGCCCATGCTAATTCCGCCCATCTCAAGAATACTGCCTATCCAAATTACACCGCCCGGCTTGACGCCCTTGAGCGCTGATATTTGATTGGTAATATTCAACATAGTTGGATAATCAAGATGTGACACGCCGACAATTGCGTCGCCCTGCATGTCAAATTGTTCGCGCATAAAATTCATACCCTCTGTCATCGTTACGCCGTCAGGAAGATAGGACAAAATGTCCGAATTGACGTTGACAAAGACCATTGCAACAATAGACGCTATTGTAAGCAACAGCATCATCACAATAATAATTATTTTGTGTTTAACAATAAAATTCGCAAACTTCTTCATACATTCATTCTATTATATATTTGCCAAAAAGTAAATACAAAAACCTACTTATTTTGATGTTTTACACAAATTTTACTTAACAAATAATGCGCATTGTTACAATTGTTAGTTTTTTTATCAAAAGCCCTAACAAACTTTACACACTCTTTACAATACTTTATTTTAGGTAATATTTATGTTTGTAAATGATAAAATTTTAACAAATTATTCCTACTTTTTTGCAAAAAAAATTCTCTACCAGTCGCCTGATAGAGAATAAAAATGTTTTTCTTGTTAGAAAATTATTTGTTCAACTTTTCGATAAGGCTATCCGCTTCTTTTGCAAGAGCTTTTGGAAGTCTGTCGCCAAAAGTTGCATAGAATTCTTTGATACCTTTCGCTTCTTCTTTCCAAGTTGCCTTGTCAATTGTAAGCAAGCCTTTGAGTGTGTCCAAATCGAAGTCTTTGAGACCGTCGATATTGATATCTTCCGCATTTGGAATCATACCGATAGGAGACTCTACCGCGTCAACAGAACCGTCAATACGTTTGAGCATCCAGTCAAGAACACGCATATTGTCGCCAAAACCAGGCCAAATGAAGTTGCCTTCGTCGTCAGTTCTGAACCAGTTTACGTTGAAGAATTTTGGTTGTTTGCTTTCTTCCATGCTTGCGCCCATATCCAACCAATGTTGGAAATAGTCGCCCATGTGATATCCGCAGAATGGACGCATTGCCATTGGGTCACGTCTTACTACGCCGACTGCGCCAGTAGCTGCAGCTGTTGTCTCAGAAGCCATGATTGAACCAACGAACACGCCGTTTGTCCAGTTCTTTGCTTGATAAACAAGTGGAGCTGTCTTTGCGCGACGACCGCCAAAGATAATTGCGCTGATAGGAACGCCAGCAGGGTTCTCAAATTCTTTGCTGATGCAAGGACAGTTGATTGCAGGAGCGGTGAATCTGCTGTTTGGATGAGCTGCTTTTGTAGTAGAAGTCTTGCCACTCCATTCTTTTCCGAGCCAGTCAATTGCTTTTTCTGGTGGATTTTTGTCAAGCCCTTCCCACCAAACGGTGTTGTTCTCAGTGTTGAGCGCAACGTTGGTGAAAATTGTGTTCTTCTTTGCAGAAAGCAAAGCGTTCAAGTTTGATTTTGCGTTTGTGCCAGGAGCTACGCCAAAGAAGCCATTTTCTGGGTTGATTGCATACAATCTTCCGTCTGGACCTTTCTTGAGCCAAGCGATATCGTCACCAACAGTAAAGACTTTGTAGCCTTTGTTTTGGTAAACTTCTGGTGGAATAAGCATTGCAAGGTTTGTCTTTCCACAAGCTGAAGGGAAAGCCGCGCCCATATAAACAGTCTCTTTGTTTGGTCTCTCAATGCCGAGGATAAGCATATGCTCAGCCATCCACATTTCGTTTTTGCCTTGATAAGATGCTATGCGAAGCGCAAAACACTTTTTGCCGAGCAAAACGTTTCCGCCGTACGCGCTGTTTACTGAGATGATTGCGTTGTCTTCTGGGAATTGGCAAATATATCTTTCTTCTGGGTCAACACTGCATTTTGCGTGTGTGCCTCTCACGAAGTCGTTGCTGTCGCCAAGAGCGTCAAGAACGTTTTTGCCAACACGAGTCATAATTCTCATATTCAAAACAACATAGATAGAGTCGGTTACTTCTATTCCTACTTTGGAAATAGGACCGCCAACCGCGCCCATTGAGAACGGAATAACATACATTGTTCTGCCCTTGTAAGCGCCAGCCAAAATGCTTTCGAGCTTTTTGTAAGCTTCTTGTGGGTTCCACCAGTTGTTGGTAGGTCCGCAATTTTCTTCTTTGCGTGAGCAAATAAAAGTTCTTCCTTCTACACGAGCAACGTCATTTTCTTTTGTGCGGTGCAACAAGCAACCAGGCAATTCTTTTTCGTTGAGTTTGTGCATCTCGCCCGTAGAAATTGCTTCTGCTGTAAGGTTGTCATAGAGTTCTTGCGAACCGTCGATCCAAACAACATTGTCAGGTTGACAAAGGTCAACTCTGCTTTGTACAAATTCCAAAACTTTAGCGTTTTTTGTCAAATTTGTTTTCATTCATATACTCCTTCTAAATAGTTTTCGATTGATAATTGCAAAAATAATTTTTTTGTTTTTGCGCAAATTGCGCCCTTTTGCAACTTTATATATTATACCAAAGTTTAATTGATATAGCAAGAGTTTGATAAAATTTTATCTAATTCTTTTTTTTGCGGAAAACATCAGTTAAACAAATAATATTCTATCACCAAATGTTAGATGATTTTGTATGTTGACATCAATTTGTCCATCGCGTTGATATATGATTGCCCTGCTTTGAAGCCGACAAACACGCTTTTGAAGCCTATCCAAATAATTTTGATCAATTTGGAGTTGGAAATCTCATATGCGTATTGCAAGCCCTCGAGCATTGAGAGATAATCGCTTTTTTTGGCTTCTTTGAGATAATTGTCTTGCGCGACAAGTTCTTGCAAAGAGGCGATAAAGGGATAAATTTGGTCCTTTATGCCCTCGTTGAGAGAAACTACGCTGTCAATCTTTTCTTCTTCCATATCGCCCGATTGCGCCGACAACATATCTTTGAAAGCTTCCGTATAAGGGATAATAATGTTTTTGACAAACATTTTGTAGCTGTCCTCATAATCGTCTTGGTTGAAATATTTCATCAAAAAAGCGTTGAAATTGAGCTCGCGCCTGTCAATCGAATAGAGAACGCCCGACACAAGCGCGACGGTTTTCTTTTTCGACGACGGCAAGCGAAAAATTGTTTTGTCGCCAGCTTTGTCAAGTTCTTGATTAAAATTAAAACTTTGATTGCACTTCGATATACACTCCATAAGTGACGGAGTGTTCGCGATATATTTTAACAAAATATTGATGTTGTTGCCTGACATAATATATTTCGAATTGATAACAGCGTTTGCTTTTTCTAGAAACATATTATAATCTCTTTCGTAATTGTCCATTTTCCCCTCAAAAACTTATATATTGATATTATTATATAATAGAACTGTGCAAAAGTCAATTTTAAGAACAATTTTTACACCTTTATTCATAGAATTATTTGTAGTTTTGCGCAATTTTAATCAAATTTGGAAGAAAAAAAGTTTTATGGACAACAATTGGGCGTTTATTTGTAAAATTGTTTGAAGTTTTGCGAGTTTTTAATCAATTTTGAAGAAAAAATATTTATTGTGCGCAAAAAGAGAAAATATTATTGCATTTCTTGTGGCAATACTATATAATAAAACTATCTATAAAGGAGTAACTATGAAATCTATTTCTGTTTTATTAAACACCACCGACAGTGTAAAAAAGTTCGTTTCGGTTATTTCACAATGCCCATACGAGATTGACTTGCGCAGTGGTCGTTATGTTGTTGATGCAAAATCAATTCTTGGTATTTTTTCACTCAATCTCAATCGCCCTGTTGTTCTTGAGATCTACGACACCGCAAGTGACGACGAATACGATGACTTTATCAAAAAAATAGGAGAATTTATTACAAAATAATGCTGGACAAAATAGTTATAAATAAGCTTGTATTGCTGTATATTTTTGACAAAATGGACGTTCCCCTACAGGAGAACGTTATTCTTGATATGACCACAGAAAACGATTGGATCAATTATATCGAGTGCAAAGAAAGCCTTTGTGACCTTATCAAAACCAGCTTTATTACAAATATGGCGCCACGCAACGCCACTCCACGATATGCTATCACAAGCGACGGCAGAGAATGCCTTGACAGCTTCTATATTCAAATTCCATCGTCCGTTCGCGACACAATAACGGAAAATATCAAAGAGAATCGTATGCAATATCGCAAAAAGCAGGACTACTTCTCTGACTATTACAAAAATGCCGACGGCACTTATACTGTCGTGCTCAAAATTGACAGCACAACTGTCCCTTTGATGGAATTGAAACTGAACATTCAATCAAGGCACACCGCGAAATGGATATTCAAAAACTGGATCGACAAAGCAGCGCTTGTGTATGAGTTTATTCAAGAAAATTTGGTAGAATAAAGTTTACCGACCAATCGAAAACTTCATTGCGTTACAGTTTTGTCGGTACTACAAAGGTAGATTGACACTTGCTTGCCTTTCAAAAATTAATTAATATTCATTGGAACATTACAGTGTTCTAATGGATATTTTTTTGATACGTTTTTTTACATTGATTAATAAAGCTTTTGGGCGCGAAAATGAGATGAAGAATGAGAAAAGCCGACCTTTTCGGAGCAGCGCCAACATAGTCTCCCTATGTGCCTGCGACTAAAAGTC
>JAVXBP010000071.1:0-6144 GCA_036659935.1 Clostridia bacterium | reverse complement strand
CTATAGTGGGACGGTTAACGCCGCGTTGGAAGGGCTTGTCATGGGCGTGCCTGCGATTGCGGTGTCTCAAACTTACAAGTGGGGCGACTATCATTTTGCAAGCGAATTTGTGTGTGAGCATATCGAAAAATTTGCTGAGTTGGCGCAAGCTGACAAAAATTCTATCATAAGCATAAACATTCCAAGCCACCTTGTTGACGAAAAAAATAATGTTAACAATATCAAGGGCGTGAGAGTTGGCAAGCTCGGCACAAGAAAATATGAGGACAACTATGAGAAAAACGGGCTCAAGGGCTATTATCTCGAGGGCGCGCCAAACATAGAAGAAGAAACCGACGTCAACAACGACACTTTGTTGATAGAAGAAGGCTATGTGACGATATCGTTTGTCAAAGCCGATTACAACAACTACGAATTGCTTGCAAAATATGGCAAGGAGTTCAAATTATGATAACAAAAAAGAAAATTTGCGCAAACTCTGGGAGTGTTGCGAGTTTTGTGAATTTTGTGAATTTTGTGAATTATGCGAGTGTTGTGAATTATGCGAATTTTAGAAATTATAAAAATATTGACAATTTTGATAATATAGCGAATTTTGCGTGTTTTGATAATTTTGAGAATAAGAAAAACTTTACAATTTTTAAGAATTTTGCAAATAGAAATAACTTTGCATATATGACGAGTTTTACGCATTTTGCGAATTTTGACAAGGAGTTTTGCATATGAAAGCTATTGTAATTGGCGGTGGCGCAAGCGGTATGTTTTGCGCTGGCTTGCTTGGTCAAAAGGGCGTTGAATGCGTCTTGTTGGAAAAAAATGACAAGCTCGGCAAAAAGTTGTTTATCACAGGCAAAGGCAGGTGCAATCTTACAAACAATGCCGACCGACAAACCTTGCTTGACAACGTTGTCACCAACAGCAAGTTCTTGATTGCGGCGCTTTCCAAGTTCACTCCAAGCGACCTGATGAGCTTTGTCGAAGGCAGAAATGTTCCGCTCAAGGTGGAAAGGGGAGAGAGAGTTTTCCCACTTTCGGACAAATCGAGCGACATTATAAGGTGCTTTTCTGACTTTTTGGACGAGAACAACGTCAAAGTTTTGCTCGATACAAAAGTTGAAAAAATCATTGCGAAAGACAACAAAATTTGTGGCGTTCAACTGGAAAACGGAACGCAACTTTTCGCCGATATCGTCGTTGTGGCGACGGGCGGAAAAAGTTATTCTTCGACGGGAAGCGACGGGGACGGCTACAAATTTGCCCTTTCTGTCGGTCATACCGTGCAAGAATTGCGACCGGCGCTTGTGCCATTTATTTTGGCGGAACAGCGCGACTTGGCTGGGCTTTCGCTCAAAAATGTCGGCGTAAGCGCGCAAGATAACAACAAAAAAACGCTTTGCGACGACTTTGGAGAAATGCTTTTTACGCACAACGGAGTGAGCGGACCGACAGTCTTGTCAATGTCGAGCAAAATCAACAAATATTGTCACAACGGCAAGTTTGACCGCCGTTTGTTTTTTGTAATCGACCTCAAGCCAGCCTTGTCAGAAAGCGTGCTTGACGCGCGTTTGCAAAGGGAATTTGGCGCAAATCTCAATTGTGAAGTCAAGAATATTATGCCGTCGTTGTTGCCAAAAAGTCTCATACCTTATATTCTCGATCAGGCGAAAGTGTCGCCAGAAAAAAAGTGCAACGTCGTGACAAAAGAGGAGCGCTTACGCTTGGTTCAAACGCTCAAAAATTTCAGCTCAGAAATCGCGCGACTTGACAAATTGGAGTTCGGAATTGTTACAAACGGCGGAGTGACCGTCAAAGAAATCAACCCTGCCGATATGCAAAGCAAAATTATAAGCGGGCTTTATTTTGTTGGCGAAACGCTCGACGTTGACGCGCTAACGGGCGGTTTTAATTTGCAAATTGCATTTTCAACCGCATTTTCTATGGCAAATTCAATCAAATAATATGTCATTTTTGGTCAAATAAGTTGATATTTTTTTTGCAATGTGATAGAATTGTTAATTAGTGAGAGGTGTTATGCTGAATATTGCCATTGACGGCCCTTGTGGCGCAGGAAAAAGTACGATAAGCAAGCTTGTTGCCAAAAAATTGGGCATTACTTATCTTGATACGGGCGCTATGTATAGAGCAGTCGCGCTTTTTGTGACGAGAAATGGCGCAGACGTTCACGACAAAAAAACTGTCGTAAGTTTGCTCAAAAATATTGAGATAAATTTTGTCGCTATTGACGACCAAAAACACATTTTTCTCAACGGCGAGGACGTGGAAAAAGAAATCAGAGAACACAGAATGTCCAAGTTGGCGTCGGATGTTTCCAAGATAGAAGAAGTCAGACTTTTCCTTGTCGAAAAACAAAGAGAAATCGCGCAAAACAGCAATGTTGTGCTGGACGGAAGGGATATTACAAGCTTTGTTTTGCCAAATGCAAAATTCAAATTTTATCTCACGGCGACCGCGCAAGAGAGAGCAAAACGCCGCTTTGAAGAATTGAAAAGCAAGGGCGGTTGTCAGTTTTGTTATGACGAAATTTTGAGAGACGTCATCGACAGAGACAAGAACGATATGGAAAGAAAATTTGCTCCTTTGGTGCAAACAAAAGACGCAATTTTGATTGATAGCACGGATATGACAATTCAAGAAATTGTTGATTATATTGTAAGAAAGGTCGAAGAAAATAAGTGAGTGACAAATTGAAAAAAGAACAAGAAAACAATTTGGAAGTTGACAAAGCTTTAATTTTTGAGCCAAAAAAGATTGAGGCTGTTTTTGTCGAGCAAAAAAGCGCGCAAAACGAGCCAAAAATCGAAAAAAATTACAATAAAATCGCAGAGAACAAAGAAGAAAAAAGCAGCGAGCCAAAGGCGCAAAATGAGCCACTCGCGCAGAAAAATGAGTTGGTAGTCCAAAAGGGACAAAAAACAAAGAAAGTTAAGGTGAAAAAAACATTTTTTCTCTATCGTTTGGTTGCCAAAATAGGGCTTTTTGTAGTAAAATTCTTTTGGCCAACGCATATATATTTCAAAGAACGCGCAATCACCGATTCGCGCGCGCTGTATATTTGCAATCACTATGGCTATGTCGATTCCAATCCAATTATAGGAAGAATTTTCGGCAAGAAAACCAATGTCGTTTTCAAGTCGGAACTCGCGGAAAACAAGTTGTTCGCAGGGTGTATGAAAGAAGTCGGCGGAATCCCGGTCAAGCGTGGCGAGAGTGATATGTCCGCGATAAAACAAATTTTGAAAGTGCTTAACAATGACGAACAATTGCTTATTTATCCAGAAGGGGCGAGAAACCCTCACGATATCAAAGAAATGTTGCCATTCAAAGACGGCACGGCGACGTTTGCGCTCAAAACTCATTGTCCAATCGTGCCAATGATGCAATATCGCAAGTCGCAATGTTATCGCAAAAATTATCTTATGGTGGGCGAACCTTTTGACTTGTCGCAATTCTATGATGAAAAATTGCACGTTGTCAAACAAGCCGCGACCGAATATATATATGCCAAAATGCTCGAGTTGAGAAAAGAAATTGACATTCTTGTCGAAGTTTGTCACGGAAGCAAAAAGAAATATCTAAAATATAAGGAAGAACACAAAAATTAGTATGGAAATTATCGTCGGAAAAGACAGCGGTTTTTGCCGTGGAGTCAAAAATGCGATTGAGCTCGCCGAGGCGTGCCAGGGCGGTTGTCAGACTTTGGGCAAGCTTATTCACAACGAAAGTGTGCTCAAAGAGTTGCAAGACCGTGGCATTTTTGCTATCGAAAGCCTTGACGATTACAATGGTGGCAAGCTTGTGATTCGCTCGCACGGCGTGGGCAAAGACGTTTATCAGGCGCTTGAGCAAAAGGGCGTTGATTATATCGACGCGACTTGTGTCTTTGTCAAAAAAATTCACCAAATTGTCCAAGAAAAATATTTGGCGGGCAAAAGTATAATTATCATAGGCGACCCGACCCACCCAGAGGTCATTGGAATCAATGGTTGGTGCGACTATACCGCAAAAATTGTTCAAGATGAGACGGAAATTGACGACGAAAATTGCTGGGATAAAAACAAAGATTATTGCGTTGTCTCTCAAACAACTTTTGACCAAGAAAAATGTAAAAAAATCATAAATATTATAGAAAAGTGGTCCAAAACAGTTGAAATAAATAATACAATTTGTTATACTACTATAAGTAGGCAAAAACAGGCTGACACTATAAGCAAAAGTTGTGATATTATGCTGGTTATAGGCAGCGCTCTGAGTTCGAATACGCGCAAACTTTATGAGATATCGAAGAAAAATTGCCCGCGAACTTTTTATATTCAGACAATATCCGATGCAAAATCGGTATGTGTAGCAAAAAAAAATAATAAGCTTGGAATAATAGCTGGCGCATCAACTCCAAATGAGTTGATCGAGGAGGTAGTAACACTAATGAGCGAATCTCAAATTAACACTGAGAAAAGCATTTCTTTCGAGGAAATGTTCGAAAAAACTGCAGCGAAATCTATGGATGTCAAAGCAGGCAAACTTTACAAGAACTGCACGGTGCTTGTAGCAAACGATGATGGAATCACAATCAGCTTCGGCGGAAAGAAAGATGGCTTTATCGAAAAGTCAGAAGTCGAAATTGATGGTGTAGAATATAATCCTGCAAATTACAATTGCGGCGATGTAATATCAGCAATTGTTGTCGAGAAAAATACAAAAGCAAAAACAAACGATTGTATCAACTTTTCAAAAAAGCTCGTTGACAAACGCGCAAAAGAAATACAAGAGAGCGAAGACCTTCTCAAAGGCGCAGAGTTCAAAGCGCTTATCGAGACCGCAGTTAAGGGCGGCTTGACATCAAAGATTGGTCCTTTCTCAATATTTGTTCCTGCATCACAAATTCGCATTGGCTTTGTTACTGACGAAGACCTTGCAAAATATGTCGGCAAGACTTTGAGACTGAGAGTTATCAAAGGCAAAAAAGACAAAGACGAATCAGAAATCGAAATAAAGAAAAACAAGACAGTTATCGCTTCCCAAAGAATTATTCTCGAAGAAGAAAAAGCTGTCAAAGAAGAAGCTTTGTGGAGCGTTTTGCAAGAAGGCGCGATTGTGTCAGGAAAGGTGAAGAGATTCGCTGAGTTCGGCGCATTTGTAAGCGTAAACGGCTTTGATTGCTTGGCTCACATCTCTGATATATCTTATTACAAAATCAACAACCCTGGCGAAGTGCTAGAAATCGGAAAGTCTTATGACTTTGTCGTTCTCAAGGCTGACAGAGAATCTCAAAAAGTTTCTCTCGGTTACAAACAATTGCAAAAGAAGCCTTATGAGATTGCGTTCGAAAAATATCCAGTTGGAAGCATTATCGAAGGCGAAGTTAGAAGCGTGTTCTCTTATGGCGCATTTGTGCTTATCGAAAGAGACGTTGACGGCTTGATTCCTGTATCAGAAATCGCTCACAGCTTTACAAAGAACGCGTCTGACGTGTTCAAAGTTGGCGACAAGGTTACAGCTCAAATCATCAAGTTTGACGGCAACAAAATCACTTTGTCTGTTAAGGCTTTGATTCCAAATGACGAGCCACAACAAGCAAAAGAAGTTGAAATCAGCGAAAATGATTATCAAGAAGCAAAAGAAAAGAGAAATCAAAGAAATACAAAGAGATTCGAGAATGCATCATCTTCCAATTCGTCAGCTCCAAGACGCCCACGCGCAAAGAAAGACGACAGAGAAGAGGAAGTTTCTTCTTGGACATCAGAACAAAGCTCAGCTACTTTTGGCGACTTGTTCAAAGGTCTCAATCTTAACATAGAAGAAGAAGCGGCGGAAGTTGCAGAAGTTGTCGCAGAAGAAACAACAGAAGAAAACAAGTAATTCATTGAGTTTTTGTTTTAACAAAGAGTGAGAACCAATCGAAGAAGTTGTGGAAATTGTCTTTCAAGAAAAGATAGAAGAAAACAAGTAATTCGTTGAGTTTCTATGCTGACTTTGACTGTTTGCAGCAAAATTAAAACTATTTTTCGGGACAGTAAAATGTCCCGAAAAAAAATTAAAAAAACAATCAAAAAGTTCTTGACAACTCAACATCTTTATAGTATATTAAATAGGTCGTCGAGAACGAACAGAGAAAATCGGGGTGTA
>JAVXBP010000070.1:0-6296 GCA_036659935.1 Clostridia bacterium | reverse complement strand
CAAAAATTACAAAGATATGGACAATTTTGCGAATTATTTTGGCATGGACGATTATTTGGACAAAAAGGTCAAAACCTATTCGATAGGAATGAAACAAAAACTTGCGATTGTGCTTGCTTTGACAAAAGGCAAAAAAATGATATTGTTGGACGAGCCTTTCAATGGCTTGGACATTCTCAGCATAAATTGTGCGCTGCAGGCGTTGGAAGATTGCAAAAAGAATGGCGTAGCTGTCATTTTGACAAGTCATCAGCTTGATATAAGCGAAAAAATTTGTGACAAATCATATTTTATCAAAAATGCGACATTCGAAAAAATTGTAGAAAAAGCTCGCGATGTCGGCACAAAATATCAATTTGAATTTTACAACGAAGAAGATTGCGCCAAAGCGTACGCAATAGCGCAAACACTTTGTTCCGCGCGCCTTGACAAATGCCAATTGGTGTTGGATCTCAATGGTGGATGCTCGCTCCCAATCGTTTTTGAGCGAGTCGCAGGATATCACGTCAAAGCTTTCCACGATATAACAAACAGCTTGGAAAACAGCTATATCGAAATGGAGGGCAAGAAATGAACATGGAATATCGAAATTTTTTGAGAAGTAAATATTTGCTCTTTCTTATACCGATTATTCTCTTGTTTATCATTATTGGTCATCTTACAATCACCGAAAATGACAGTTATGTTGACAAAGACAGCAATTTTGACATGGAAATAGAATATTTTGCAAATCAAGAAGAATTGCAACAACTCTATGAAAAAGCGCTCAACACGCCAATCGCTCCACCAGGAACGAGCGTCGGGACGAACCCACAGCTTGTTCAAAAGCGACAAATTGTCTATAAGTATATGCTTGACAACAACTTGCCATATGACTCGCTCGCGCCGTTTAACTTCAACGACCACAAATTTTCGCAATTTTCTTATATCAACAATTTTGCGTTTTCGCTCTGTCAGTTTCTTATCATAGCGTGTTTGTTGGTGGGCTCGCTTGTTTTTACAACAGACTTTGCCAACCACACCGCCAAATTGGTTTATACAAAAGGCGAAAGCAGAAAGAAAATCATTTGGCGCAAATATTCTGTCGCGTTGAGTTTTTTGGCTAGTATTGTAACAGTTTTCTATATTATTTATGCCTTGGTTGGCTTATATTTTGCAAAAAACGGCGTGCAATTTACTTATTTTATTTATGGTGGCAAGCTGATTGCGCTCAATTATGCGCAAGTTTTTTTGTTGCAATATGCAAACTTGTTGCTGACGCTGGTTTGTCAGTTTACGACCGTATATTTTGTGTCAATATTGCTTCGCAATGGACTTGTCTCGATTATAATCAACTTTTTGTTGTTTTTTGTCTATTTGTTTGCGTCGCAATTTATCGCGCAAATGTCGATGGACGTCAAGTGCATTGTTGATATGTATTATCTTGGAATTGTGCGGTGGTTCGATTATGTGCGCGTTGACAGCTCCAACTTCTGGTCGTTGCATTTGTTGTATGGCGCGATAAGCCCAGCTGTGGCGGTGATTGTGGCAAGCGTGGCGACGCATTTGTTCAACAAACAAGAAATTCGCTCATAGAAAACTTTTTCAATTGAAAATATCGGAAAAAAAGCAAGTTGTCATTTGACAGCTTGCTTTTGCGTAATTAACATTTTTTGAGATATGGTTGTTGTGAAGTAGCAACAAAAATTTGTCGCGCGCCAACAGTATAGAAATTGTTTTAGATTGTCGCGCTTTTGAGAGATGTTTACTAAAACAAAATATTAATTGCAAAATTGTTGCGCGAGCCGACAATTTTGTTGCAAAACTTAATTTTGTCGCATAGGTATGTCGATATTGGCTTTTTTTGTTACTTTTTCGCCTTGATATATTTTATAATTTCCGTGCCAGCAATCGCTCCGTCGCTGACAGCTTTTGCTATTTGCAACATTCCCCCAGAGCAATCGCCCACGGCGAAAAGCCCGGGAATATTTGTCATTTTGCCTGCGTTTGTCACAACAAAAGTTCCGCTTGTCGCGACACCGAGTTTGCGCGCGAAAGAGTCGCTTTGCGCTTGCCCGACAGCCACAAAAAGCCCGTCAAAGTTGGTCACACTGCCGTCGTCAAAGGTCGCGCCTTCCAATTTGTTTGCGCCGTTGAGAGACGATATTTTTTTGTCAATCAGCTCCACTCCGTCAGGCAACGCGAACTCGCACGGCAAGCCATTTGTGAGAAGATAGCACTTGCCGACGACATTTACAAGGTGGTTGAGCTCGCTCGACGCATAGTTGGAATTGCCAAGCACGGCGACAGTCTTTTTGCGATAGAAAAACCCGTCGCACACCGCGCAATAGCTCACGCCTTTGCCTTCCAACTCAGAGAGATTGGCTATATGTGGCGCTTTGCGCACGCTTCCTGTGGCGAGCGTGACAGTTTTTGTCTCGAATGTTTTTTCCGTCGTCACAACGCGAAAAGCTCCTTCCCACAAGATATCGACGACTTCCGCTTGACAAAATTCCACGCCCAGTCTTTTGGCTTGGGCAATGCCGTTTGCAAGCAACTCACCGCCACTGATTGGCTCAACAAAGCCATAATAATTCTCTATTTTGTCCGCTTTGGCAAGACTTCCGTCGCCGTTTGCGATGACAAGAACAGAAAGTCCGCCCCTTATCGCATAGAGCGCGGTGGAAATGCCAGCAGGGCCTTGACCTATGATAACAGCGTCAAACATAATTTTCTCCTTGATTAACATCTTTATAACAATTTTAACACAATCGCGCAAAAATGTATACACAAAATACACTTGCGCGACAATTTTAAGTTTGGAGCGGTAGTTTCTTAAGATGTCATAACTCTTGGTCACCATATATAAATGTGCGCAAAACTTTATCAAATATTGTGACGAATTGTTTGTCAAAATTTGTCAAATGGTGTAGAATGATAGGCATACGGGGGAATATAAAATATTTTTTGTCAATAATAGCTTTGAGCCAATTTTTGGCAATGGAGGTTTCTATGATTATAGAGGAATTAAATTCCCGCAATTTTTCTGAGAACGTGCTCGAAAGTTCTATCCCAGTCGTGGTGGACTTTTTTGCGACTTGGTGCAGCCCTTGCAAAGCGCTAGCGCCCGTTCTTGTCGAACTTGCAAGAGAATATGACGGCAAAATAAAATTTTTCAAACTCAATATCGACGAAGAAGAAGACCTGGCGCGCGAGTTTGGGATCATGTCGATTCCGACGCTTGCCTTGTTCAAAAACGGCAAAGTTGTCAACCAATCTGTCGGACTGAAGCCGATTGAAGTTCTCAGAAAGTTTATCACAATTTAATTAATTAATTTTTTTGTGAGAATATTTTTCTCGCGCGAGCGACCAAAAGTAAGCCTTTTTTTGTTTGTGGACAAGCTCCGCAAGCGCTCAAAAGGGCAAGCGGTTGGGGCTTTGCGATTACACGCAAACAAAAGCGGGCGCGAAATAATTCTATAAAGGTGAAAAATGAGCGAGTGTAATCACGATTGTTCGTCGTGCAAGAGCGATTGTTCTGAGCGCAAAGAGCAACAAAGCATGTTGATTGAGGTCAACAAAGACTCATCAATCGACAAAGTTATCGCTGTTATCAGCGGAAAAGGCGGCGTGGGCAAGTCATTGGTCACGTCTTTGTTGGCGTGTCAAAGCGCGCGCGACGGACTGGAAACCGCCATTCTTGACGCGGACATAACAGGCCCGTCCATTCCAAAAGCGTTTGGTGTGACGGAAAAAGCGTTTGGCATCGAAGGTATGATTTTGCCGTGCGTGGCGGACAACGGCGTCAAAATGATGAGCATCAATCTCTTGTTGGAAGACGAAACTCAGCCTGTAATTTGGCGCGGAAGTCTTATCAGCAACGCCGTGAAACAATTTTGGACGGACGTGCGTTGGGAAAACGTCAATTGTATGTTTGTCGATATGCCACCTGGCACGGGCGACGTTCCGTTGACAGTGCTCCAATCTTTGCCGATTGCGGGCATTGTGATTGTGACAACGCCACAAGACCTTGTCTCAATGATTGTCGAAAAAGCAATCAAAATGGCGAATATGATGAATGTTTCAATCGTCGGCATTGTCGAGAATATGTCCTATTATGAGTGCCCAAAATGTGGCGAAAGGCTGGAAATTTTTGGCAAAAGCAAGTTGGACGACGTCGCAAAACGCAACAATATCACCAACATTGCGCGCATAGCTATCAACCCAAACATCGCGACAGCGTGTGACAATGGCAAGATTGACACGGTCAAAGTGGAAGGGCTGGCGGAATTTTTCGCAAAAGCAAACAGCCAAATTGACAGCCAAGAAAGCAAGAAAACAATCAAAAAGTAAGAAAAATAAAGCTACTTATTTGCGACAAAAAGCAAAAATATAGACAGCGAAACAATCAAAAGCTACAATTGACTTTGTGAGAAAAGTTGTAGAAGTAGCGACAAAACAATCGAAAAATAAGAAAATTTAACGAAAGAAAGCCTTTGAGGCGGATAAAATGTAACAAAAAGTTTGCAACCTTTTGACCGATTTTGTTCTTTTCAAGCAATCGGAGAGATCATGGAAAAAATAACACAAACCAACGAAATAGTTTTCAAAGAGAACAAAATGGGCACTATGCCAATCGGCAAATTGCTCATATCAATTGCGTTGCCAATTTGTATATCTATGCTTGTTCAAGCGCTCTATAACATTGTTGACAGCATATTTGTCGCGCAAATAAGCGAAAACGCCTTGACTGCGGTGTCGCTTGCCTTTCCTGTCCAAAACATAATGATATCAATCGCGGTCGGCACTGGTGTCGGCGTGAACGCGGTTTTGTCCAAAAGTCTCGGCGAAAAAAACTTCGAGCAGTCCAATCGCGTGGCGAGCATAAGCGTAATTCTTGGCTTGCTCAACACGCTCGTTTTGGTGGTTTTCGGCATTTTCGGCTCGCGCTTTTATTTTGAAATTCAAAGCGGTATGACAGAAATTGTCGATATGGGCACAGATTATCTTATGATTGTTTCGACAATGTCAGTCGGTTTGTTCATTCAAATAACAATGGAAAGGTTGTTGCAATCGACTGGAAAAACAGTTTTTTCGATGATTATGCAACTTGCTGGCGCGGTCACAAACATAATTCTTGACCCAATTTTCATTTTCGGTTGGGGCATTGTGCCTGCGATGGGCGTCAAAGGGGCGGCGATTGCGACCGTCATCGGGCAGTTGATATCAATGACGCTTGGTATAATTTTTAATGGCGTTTTCAACAAAGAGATAAAAATAAAATTCAAATATATGCGTCTCAAATGGAGCTTGCTCAAAAAAATATACGCGATAGCGATTCCGTCAATAATTATGTCGTCAATCGGCTCGATTATGATGTTTGGCGTCAACAAAATTTTGATGGGCTTCAACACCGCCGCAAGCTCGATTGGCAACACTGCGACTGCTTTCTTCGGGGTTTATTTCAAGTTGCAAAGCTTTGTATTTATGCCCGTTTTTGGCATAACAAACGGTATGATTCCTATCATTTCTTACAACTTTGGCGCAAGAAAACAAGACCGTCTCAACAAAACTATCAAACAAAGCATGCTCTATGCAATCGGCATAATGTTGATTGGCTTTGTAATTTTCCAGTCGATGCCAACGTTGCTGCTCAAGCTTTTCAAGCCGACGGCGGATATGCTCCAAATCGGAAGCGTAGGGCTGCGAGTTATCTCAATAAGCTTTTTGTTCGCGGGGTTCAACATTGTGTGCAGTTCGGCTTTCCAAGCGCTCAACAGGAGCGTCTATTCGCTGATTGTCTCTGTCTTGCGACAGCTCGTGGTCATATTGCCAGTCGCGTGGTTGCTTTCTCTGACAGGCAAAATCGACGCGATATGGTGGTGCTTGCCAATCGCGGAATTTTCTTCGTTCTTTGTGTGCCTTGTGTTCTTGCGTTTGACAAACAAGAACGTGTCCAAAATGCTTGCGCCAAGAGACATTGACGACAAAAATGACGACAAATACGACGACAATTACAACGACAAAAACGCTGACAAAAACGGCGTCAAAGAATATACTCAAGGCTTCCAAAAAATCGAAAACGCCAACCAAAATTGACGGCGAGTTGGAATGATAGCAAAAACTCAAACAAAATTGACAGAGAGTTGGAAAATATAAAGAAAATTTGGCAAAACAAAATATGATATTTTGATAATAAAGTAAAACAAAATATCGAAAAGCGTGAAAGCGAAACGCAATCGAAAAACAATTAATAAATAGAAAAAACGAACCCAGATGATGAGTTCGTTTTATTTTTTTGCCAAAAGTTACTTTGG
>JAVXBP010000069.1:0-6350 GCA_036659935.1 Clostridia bacterium | reverse complement strand
GACTGCATTTTGATTTTTTTGTAACATTTCTTTTGGCGGCTTTTTTTACGCTTTTTTGCGACAACTCATTCTTTGTATTTGATATTTTTTATTTTTCCATTCTGCAAATATATGATTTTGTCCGACTTTATAATGCTACTTTCGCGGTGAGATATCGCCAAAATTGTGCGATTTTCGCCCGTTTTTTGCAATATTTCTAATATCGTTTTTTCCGTTACGCTGTCAAGGTTGGCGGTGATTTCGTCCAACAGCAAGATTGGCGGATTGTATATTATCGCGCGCGCGATTGACAGCAATTGCAATTGACCTTGGCTGAAAAGATTTGTCGCAAATTCCGTCTCAATGCCCTTTGGAAGGGTGGCGATTGTCTCGCCGAGCAAGACAAATTCCAACGCGTCTTGGACATTTTTGTCCGTCAACTTGTCATTGCCGAGCGTGATATTGTCCTTGATTGAACCGCTTATCGGGCGGAAAGATTGCTCAACATAGCCAAAAATATACGGTTTCAATTCGTTTTTGATAGAAAATACGTCCACGCCGTTGAGCGTGATTTTGCCCTGCCCTGCTATCATTCCCAATATCAAGCGGAAAAGCGTCGACTTGCCAACGCCCGTGCGACCGACAAAAGTCACGCGCTCGCCCTTGTTTATTTGGACGTTCAAGCCGTCGAGAACCTTGACATTTTCGTCATAGCCAAACGAAAGATTGTCGAATTTTATCTCAACGTTTTTGTTCGGCAAAATTTCTTCGAGAGTCAGCTCGCGCTTTGGCGGATCATCTTGCGCCTTGAGAAAACCATTCAAACGCTTGACGCCTGCAAAGGCTGATTGCAAAGTTTGCAACTCCATTCCGAGATTGTCGATTGGAGTAAAAAGCGACTCAATGAGAGTAATTCCGCCAGCGAGCATACCAATCGTTATGCCAAAAATATCGAGATTTACGCCAGCCACCGTGACAATGACGGCGACGACAATTGCGGAAAAAGTCCTTACAATCGGCGAGTATATTGAGCCGTAAAAGTCGGCTTTTTTGATTGCTTTGTAATTCTCTGACAGCGTGTCATAATATTTGCCCGACATATAATCTTCCAGCGCGTACGCCTTGAGCATTTGTTTTGCGCGCATTGTTTGCGCGATATGACTGTTGGCTTTGCCGAGTAAAATTCTATTTTGCAATTGCGCGGCGAACATTTTTTTCTTGAAAACGTAAGAAATAACACAAATTATTGGAATAACGAGCAAGGTTATTCCGCCGAAAAGTGGCGAAAAAACAAACATTGATATCACAACGCCAACGATTTTGAGCATATCAATCGCCATTCCGACAAGCCCTTCTTCGAAAATTGTGTTGATTGTGTTGACGTCATTTACAAAAAGCGAAGTGAGCTGTCCATTGTCGCTGTCCGCAAAATATTGCGCGCCAACGGTTTGCAACTTTCTCGCAAGAATTTTGCGTATATCGCCCGTGATATTGTTGCCAATCAAGACAAGCAAAGTTTGTTTGAGCACGTCGAAAATGCCAATGCACGCCAAAACCGCCAGATATATACACGCGTAAGCGAGCAACTTTTGGCTCGAACTTGCCTGCCCGACTATCAAAACTTCGTCAACAATGCCCTTGAGAACATAGGACGGCGCGAGCGCAAGAATTGTGACCGCAAACACGACCACAACAAGCGCGACACACCACAACCAATGGCGCGCAAGCGTGCCAAAAACACTCTTTTTAAGCATTGCGCCCTCCTTTTTTCGTCCCAGTCGAGACAATCTCAATCGTCTTGTCGGCATAATCAAAAATTGTCGGTCGATGACTTGCGACAACAAAAATTTTGTCCTTGTAACGCTCGCGCAACTTGGCGATTATCGCGAGCTCGGTCGCTTGGTCAACCGCGCTGAAAGGGTCGTCGAGCAAGACGATTTTGTTCTCGCCTGCCAACGCGCGCGCAAGCGATATTCTCGCCTGCTGTCCGCCCGAGAGTCTCACTCCGTTGTCGCCGACAACAGTTTGCGCTCCGTTTGGCATATCGAGCAAGTCCTTGTCAAAACACACGTCGTCGAGCGCCGTCAAGACGTCAACGTCACGCCCAATCGCAATGTTTTCCGCAAGCGTGTCATCGAGCAAAAATGCGTTGTGCGCGGAATAAGATATCGTCTTTCCAGCTTGCTTGCGCGAGATATCTCGCAACTCAATTCCGTCGATTTTTTGCTCGCCAATATAGCCATACAAGCCCGTCATCGCAAGCAGCGCCGAACTCTTGCCAGATGCAATTTTGCCGACCAGTCCAACGATTTCGCCAGCGCGGGCGGAAAATGTTATCGGTCGAAAGACTTGTTCGCCGTCATATGCAAAAGTCAAATTGACAACTTGCAAGGTCGCCGTTTGGGTGGCGATAACGTCGGCGATTGTCATCTCGCTTTGAACGATTTCGCATTGATTTTCTATTATATTATTTTGATTTTTTTCTGTATTATTTTGCTTATTATTATTCTCTTTTTGATTATTTCTTGACTTGTATTGACCGTCGGCTGTCTCGCTTTGGCTTGCCTTTTCTGCGCTTGCATCAAAATAAATTTTTGTTCTTTTCCACGATATTTTCGCTTGTTGAATTGAATTGACAAGCTTGGATATTTTGCTAGCTTTGCCAACGAATTGCAAATACAACGACAAATAAGCTGAGAAAACGCCAATCGTCCACACATTGGACAAGACATTTTTTCCGCCAAGATATATTACAAAAACCACGCCGAGCGACGCGACAATCGTATAAAGCGGTGGCGTTGCGCTGACGATTAGGCTTGATTTTGTCGCCGCGCGTTGAGTGTCTTTCGCCGATTTGTCGAACTGTGTGATTTGGTTGCCGAGCGCGCCATATTCTCGGAAAAGCGTCGCGTTTGTTGTAAGCTCAAGGCTTTTGCGCGTAAGCTTGCTTTCGCTTTCGCGATAAGCCTTTGTATATTTTGTTACTACTCGCGTGAGCAAAAACGCTGTTACCGCCGACAAAATTACAAAACCGCAGCCAATCGCCGTTGATTTTGGCTCATACGCAAACAACATTCCGCCCAACGCAATCATCGCCACGCCTGTGTCAAGAATCTCGGTCATACTTTTGCGCATACCTTCGACGGCGATATCCACGTCGCCAATGCACCGCGACATAAGGTCGCCCACTTCGAGTTTGTCGAGCGCCCAGAGCGGTTGCGCAATCGCGCGATTGTACATTTCCGCGCGCATTGAACGCTTGGTCGAGTTGGCAAATTTTCTGACATAGAACCGCTTTAGACACCTTGCCACTTGCACAATAATAAGCATTGCAAGAAACGCAACCGCCGACAAAATTACAAAATTCAGTGGCTTGCCGTCAATAACCGCGTCGAGCAACTTGCCTTGGAATGACGGCGCAAAAATAGCCAAAACATTGTAGCCCACACCAAAAATTAGTGTAAGCAAAATTGTCAGCCACTCTTTGGACAAATAATATTTGATTTGTGAGCTATCTTTTTCTTTGCGCATACGTATATTTTATGCTCATTCTTTGCTGTTGTCAAACAAAAATATATTCTTTGCTTTATTGCTTTTTTTATAAAAAAATGACTCCGACATTTGTCAGAGCCATTTCGATATTGATTACAGTTTTTATTTCAAAACCTTGCCAAGGAATTCTTGCAAGCGTTGATTTTGTGGGTGAGCGAAAAACTCTTGCGGAGCGTTTTGCTCGACGATATGACCGCCGTCCATAAACATAACGCGAGTCGCGACTTCTCTTGCAAAGCCCATTTCGTGAGTGACGATGACCATTGTCATACCTTCGTTTGCAAGCTGTTTGATAAGGTCAAGCACTTCCCCGACCATTTCCGGGTCGAGCGACCATTTCCGGGTCGAGCGCCGAGGAACATCGGGCTTCATTGCGAGCGCGCGCACAATTGCAATTCTTTGTTTTTGTCCGCCAGAAAGCGTTGACGGATAAGACGTCGCCTTGTCAACAAGCCCAATTCTTCCGAGCAAGCCCATAGCGGTTTGTTCGACTTCCGCCTTGAGCGCCTTGTATTGCGCGCGGAAAGAAAGACTTTTGTTGTCGGCGGTTTGTTCGCAAACATTTGCGCCCTGACTGTCAACTTGAGTTGCAACTTTGTTGTCAACATTATTCTCGAATTTGTTATCAACGCTATTTGCGACATTATTCTCAACTTTGTTATCAACGCTATTTGCAACATTATTTGCAACGTTGCCGTCGGCTGTTTTCTTTTTTCCAAACAAATTTTTAAACTTTGCAAGCCTTTCTTCTTTCAACTCTTTGCAAATTTTCTTTTTGCCCACTTTGAGTGGCGCGAGCATAATATTTTGCAAAATTGTAAGATTGTTGAAAAGATTGAAGTGTTGGAAAACCATTCCCATTTTTTGGCGGTGTTCGTTGATGTCAGTTTTCTTGTCGGTTATGTCAACGTTTTCGAAAAATATTTGTCCGCTCGTTGGCGTTTCCATAAGATTGAGACATCTCAAAAATGTTGATTTGCCACTGCCTGACGGCCCGATAACGGCAACTTTTTCGCCCTTTTTGATTGTTTCGCTGATATCTTTGAGCACTAGGTTACTGCCAAAATTCTTGGAAAGATGCTCCACTCTGATAAGAATGTCGCCATTTTGCGCGTCGCCTGCGTTTTCCACAACGCTTTCCACAAGATTTGACTTTGCTTTTGTCTTGTGATTGCAAGTTGCTTTTTCGCCATTTTGCGCGACTTCTTTTTTCTCAAGCATTATATCGTCAATTATTTCTGTCACTTTTTCTCATTCTCCTTTCCAAAGATTTGACAATGACCGTTATGATTGACACAAGCGCCAAATACACAAGCGCGAGCATACAATAAGGAATGATATATTCATAGTTACTGTTTCCGATTTGCTTGAAAGCAAGCGTCAAGTCAACTACCGCGATAAAGCTTACAACGGACGTTTCTTTGATCAATGTGATAAACTCATTGCCAAGGGTTGGCATAATGTTCTTGATTGATTGCGGAATCACCACGCTGAACATTGTGTTTGTATAGCTCATTCCGAGCGAGCGCCCAGCTTCCATTTGACCGCTGTCGACAGAAAGTATTCCGCCACGCATAATCTCAGAGACATACGCTCCGCTGTTGAGACCAAAAGTCACGCACGCGACAATAATCGCGTCAACTCTCACGCCAATCAACGGCAACAAGACATAATAAACTATCAAAAGTTGGACGACAATAGGCGTCCCACGGAAAAGCCAAACATAAACGTCGCTCATTCCGCTCCAAATGCGAAAGAAGGGCTTTTTGCTTGGAACAACCTTTGATATCGCGATAAGCGTGCCAATGATAATGCCAAGAACAAGTCCACAAATAGCAATAATGACTGTTGAGCGCAAGCCCAACAGTACATTTTTGTATCCTTCAGCTACTATAAAAGAGTTATAGAATAGTTTCCACGAAGTCATTTGCTTCTCCTATTGGAATTTTTTTGCCAAAGCGTAAGCAGGCAACTCGTCAACGATTACAAGGTCAATGTTGCCGTTGAGCATATCTGTGATAGCAAGTCCTGCGTTTTCATATCGATTTGCAGTGATGTTTGCAAAGCCCTTAAATTCCCACTCAGCATTGCCCTCAACATAATATTGACTTGTTGTGCCAAATTGGAAACCAGCTTTCTTGCCTTTGAGTTCTGACAAAACTTTTTCTACGTCAGCCACTGTCTTGCAAGCGTCGAAAGAAGTATCTTCTTCCTTGACAACAACCATTTGTGACGCTTTGTAATAAGACGTTGTGAATGCAACGCTTTTCTTACGGTCTTCGTTTACTGTCAAGCCAGCCATAACGATATCAGAGGTGCCTGCGCCAACATCCAAAATAGCTGCTTCGAAGTCCATATTCTTGATAACAAGTTCTTTGTTCAATTTTTTTGCGATATATTGAGCGATTTCCATATCAATGCCTACAAACTTATTGCCAACGACATCTTCGAATGGAGCAAAAGACGCGTTTGTAGAAACAACAAGTTGGTCCTTCGCGCTGTCTTCTTTTGCGCTCTCAATTGGTGTAACCGCCGCGCCGTTGAAGTATTTGTTCATAATTTTGTCCATCTCGCCGTCTTTCTTTTGCATATCAGCGATAATTGCGTTGACGTCAGCAAGGAGTTTTGGATCTTTTTTGTTTACGCCAAATGCGTATTCTTCTTCGGTCAATTTTATTTCGATGACCTTTACCTTACCGCTTGATTTTGGGCTGCACGCCATCATGCCAACTGCCATAACCGCAACCATAGCGATTATACAAAATGTGATAATAAGTTTTTTTGCTTTCATAGATTTATATCTCCTAAAAAAATTTTAC
>JAVXBP010000068.1:392-6533 GCA_036659935.1 Clostridia bacterium | reverse complement strand
TAGTCGCAGGCACATAGGGAGACTATGTTGGCGCTGCTCCGAAAAGGTCGGCTTTTCTCATTCTTCATCTCATTTTCACGCTCAAAGCTTTATCAGAAAAATTAGCGAATAATATCGTCAAGCCGACTTTTAGTCGCAGGCACATAGGGAGACCTTTACCGACCAATCGAAAACTTCACTTCGTATCAGTTTTGTCGGTACTACAATGGTAGATTGACACTTACCGCTCGTTCAAGTTAAAATTCTAGATATCCATTGGAGCATTACAGTGTTCTAGTGGATATTTTAAAGCTCAAAATAGTATCTCTATTCTTTAAGAGTAAAAGAAAAAACGCGATAGGAGTTTTCCTATCGCGTTTTGTGTTACATATTTTTTCTTGTCGATTACTAATCAATTGTTTTTGGTCGGTTGTTTTTTGTCAACTGTTTCGCTGTCGCTCAACCTACCATGACATTGTTCCAGAGTGTTTCCATTTTCTGGGTGTGCTCGCCATAATCGTACATTGAGACGCACTTTTTGATAATCGCCATATCAGGGTATTGCACTGGTTCGATGCAAAGTTTGAACACTCTGTCGCCAAACTTGCTTGCAGGGAAGAAGTAGCTTGCGTCCAACTCGGCATAATCGTCCGTCGTGTAAGGGACATAGACGCCGTCCTCGTTTTCTTCGCCACAAACATATTCCAATGTTTCGTCTGTCGCGATTGAAGACGTGTAGCCGATATAGTCCATATTTCTGATAGAGATATCCGAACGGCACATAAAGTTCATCCAAAGGTTTGCGGCGAACTTATTGCCGGCGAATTTTGGAATGCACCATGCGTCAGAAAAGATATTCGAGCCTTCCGACGGAATATAGTAATTGAGCGGACGATAAGTTTGCAATTCGTCTTGCAAGTCGGTCATAGCGTACATAGCGTCGCCTGCCCATTGCAAAATCATATCCATTTCGCCAAGAATTACTTTTGACTTGCCCTGGTCGTTCTCATAGCCAGAATATTTGATAACGTTCTTTTTCTGCCACAAAAGGTTTGCTTCAATTTGCTTGTTAAAATCAGTGTTGTTGAGCGCGTCTTTGATTGACATATTCGGGTCATAGTCTTTGGACGCGGGGTTTTTGAGCGTATAGAGAGCGCCCGCCACAAACGTATCGCGCAAACTTTTTTTCATTTGAATTTTATCTTTGTGGTCAGTGTCCCACAGCGCCGCCCAACCTTTCGACTCCAAATATTCGAGGCTAATCGCATCTTCTCCATAGAGAATGCCCATTGTGCCCCACATATAAGGGATAGAATAGTTGCCGCTCGGGTCATAATCGAAGAAGCCAGCTTCGGCGGAAAACAGTGGAGAAACATTTCCGCGGAAGTCCTCGATAGGCTCGCCGTTCAAGTCAACGCCAAGGTCATTTTTGCCAGCGAGTGGCAGAGCGACCTTGTTTTTTATCATTTTTTCCACCATATAATCTGACGGACAAACGACGTCATAGTCGGTTTTTGCCATATTAATTTTTGAATAAAGCACTTCTGGCTCGTCAAAGGTGTCATATTTGATAGTGATATCTTTGCCAGTAATTTCTTTGTAATAAGCTTGGAAGTCCTCCACGACGCCTTCGCCGAGATATTCTGACCAGTTGCAAATCTTGAGAATGTCGCTTCTTTGCGGACCTGTCACCGCGCCAATGATTGGCACGACGAGAATAATCGCGAGAAACACGCCCATAAGGGCCATTGATATTTTTCTTTTCATTTTTTCGCCCCCACCGGTTGACCGTGAGCTTTCGCTTTATTTTTTGGGCGGTTCATAAAGATTAACAGTCCAAAAATTACAATAAAGATAATTGACGACAACGCGCGCATTTCTGGTGGCAAAGACTTTTTGCCTTGCGCTTTTGCATAAATCAAAGTCGACAAAGTCTTGAACCCGTTGACGGTGAATTGTGTGATAACAAAGTCGTCGATAGAGAGCGTAAACGCCATCAACATACCCATAATGATGCCCGGCAAAATGTCAGGGATAACGACTTTCCAAAGCGCCTGAGAAGGAGTGCAACCAAGGTCGAGCGCCGCCTCATAGAGTTTGTTGTCAGTTTGTTGCAATCTCGGCAAAACATTGAGAACGACATAAGGCGTGCAGAATGTTGTGTGCGCGATGATAACGTTGAAAAGTTGAACGTCGCCGTGCAGTGGGAACAAGTTGTAGAGCAGTCCAAACAAAAGCATAAGAGAAACGGCGGTAACAATTTCGCTGTTTACCATAGGAATTTGGTTGACGTTTTTGTAAATGTTCTTGATACGTTTCTTTTTGATAGAGTTGAGACCAATCGCCGCAAAAGTGCCAAGGACGGTCGAGAGCACGCTCGCATAAATCGCGATAATCATAGTGTTTGCAAGCGCCTCGAAAATTTCTCCGGACATATCGCCGGTGAAAAGGTTGATATAGTTGTTGAACGAGAAGCCCGCCCAGTTGGAGAATGACGGAGTCTCAGAAAACGAGAACACAATCATCCACAAAATAGGCAAATATAAGAAAAGCAGCACAAGCCAAATAAATGCTTTACCGACAAGTTTCTTTGCAGTTACCATAATCCACCTCCGCTTGTATTGCTGTCTTTGTCATATTTGTTGACAATCATCATAGAGATTCCGATGATAATCAAAATCACAAAAGACATTGCGCTCGCAATATTGAATGACTTGGATATTTGACTATAGATATAGTCGCCCACAAGCCCGATAGTGTTGTTGCTGAGCAGTCCAGAGATTGCAAAAGTTGTAATCGTTGGCATAAATACCATTGTAATGCCACTCAAAACGCCCGGCATTGACAGCGGCATAGTAATTTTCCAGAACGCAGCGCGCGGTGATGCGCCCAAATCTTGCGCCCCTTCGAGAAACGTCTTGTCAATCTTTTGAATCGTCGTATATATTGGCATAATCATAAAAGGAAGATAGTTGTAAACCATTCCAAAAATGACAGTGCCCATTCCCATTTTGATAGCGAGCGCTTGGAAAATCGCCTGCGTAGCAAGAGTTCTCAACAAGAAGTTTATCCACATTGGCAACATAAACAGCAACACCATAATGCGCGACTTGTTGTAAGTTGTGTTGTTGAGCATATACGCGATAGGGTAACCGATGAGCAAGCAAAGCGTCGTGGTAACCAAACCGACAAGCAACGAATTTGCAAGCATTGTGCCATTCGAACCGCTAAAAATTGTCTTGAAGTTTTCCAAAGTGAATTGGAAAGTAAGACTGCCGTCGTCTTTTGTCACAGAGAACGCGTACATAACGACAATTATCAACGGAACGACAATAAATATGAACATAAAAATTCCATAAGGAATTGTGAGATATTTTCTAGAAAATCTCAATGCTCTTTTATTCTTCATTCTCCAAACCTCACAAGACGGAATGCGTCTTTCGGAACGTCAATTCCTACTCGGTCGCCATTGTCCCACAAATATTCGGTGTCAGCATAAATATGCTTGCCGTGGTCGGGGTTGATGCAAACAAGATAATTTTTGCCTTTGTAAATCATTGACTCAATGTTGCCTGCAAGTGGCGCGTCCTCTTCGTCGTCGGTCAAATCAATGTCAACAAATTCGAATTTGACAACGGCAAGTTCGCCCTTGAGCGTTCTTTCTGCGCCGTCGATATTGAGAACGTCTTGTTCTGCGTCATAAGTTGCGTTTTCGAACATTGTTGTTGGGTCAAAGTCATAGACTCCGCCAAACAAATCAAATGTCGTGTTGCTCAAGAATGTCACTTGGAATTCGTTGTGATAATGTTCCTTGTACATTACTTGGATATTGTCCGGCTCAACATAGAGACCAATTTCTTTGCCGATAGGGGCTTCTTTGGTGTTGTGCAAGACGAGTTCAAAGCCGTTTGCCTTGCAAGTCATCTCATAATGCACGCCACGGAAAATGCTCGCCGTAACAATGCCATTGACAATGCCATTATCTTTGCGTTTAATTTCCCAGTCCTCAGGGCGAACAACGACGTCAACAGGTTGGTTTTTGTCGAAGCCCTTGTCCGTGCATTCGAAGTCTTGCCCGATAAAGTTTACAAGCAAATCTTCTTTCATCACGCCGTCAAGAATGTTTGATTCTCCGATAAAGTCAGCGACATAAGCCGTTTGTGGCTCGTTGTAAATGTCGATAGGAGTGCCTTCTTGGACAATTTTGCCGTCGTGCATAACGACGATAGTATCGCTCATTGTGAGAGCTTCTTCTTGGTCGTGCGTAACATAGATAAATGTTATGCCGAGCTTTTTGTGCATTTCTTTGAGCTCAAGTTGCATTTCTTGACGCATCTTTAGGTCAAGCGCGCCGAGTGGCTCGTCGAGCAACAAAATTTGTGGTTCGTTGACAATCGCGCGAGCGATAGCGACTCTTTGTTGTTGACCGCCAGAAAGCGAGTTGACATCACGCAATTCATAATCGCTGAGCCCAACAATTTTGAGAGCTTTTCTGACTTTCTCATCAATAAAAGCCTTGTAGCAATTTACTTTTTTGAGAATTTTGTTGCCGTGTTTGTCAGTGGCTTTGACCATTTTGTATTGTTTGCAAAACTTTACTGTCTTTGTTGTTACAACGCCGTCTTTGTCCGTAAGTTGTTGCTCGCAAGGCGTGTCCTTGAGATTGACAACTTTTTCGTAAGTGCTCCCGTCTTTTTTTGTGATTGTAACAGGGACTTTTTTGAGTTTGAGACCAAAAGAAATGTTGTCGAAAACATTCAAATGTGGAAACAAAGCATACTTTTGGAACACTGTGTTTACGGGGCGTTTGTATGGCGGAAGGGACGCGATATCTTCGCCGTCGATGAGAATGTCACCGCTGTTTGGACTTTCGAAGCCCGCAATCATTCTCAATGTTGTTGTTTTTCCGCAGCCGCTTGGCCCAAGAAAAGTAACAAATTCACCTTTTTTGATATTAAGGTTGATGCTTTTGACAACTTCTTTGCCGTCATAGACTTTGCTGATGTTTTGCAATTGGAGTATGTAATCACTCATTTTTGTATCCCTTCTTTTTAAAATGTTGGTGGAGAAGATATCCACAGAATTATTGTTTGTTTGTCGCTTTCGTTGGCGAGATAATGCACTCTTGCAGATGTGAAATAGAATGCGTTGCCAGCAGTAAGCTTGTGCGTTTTTTTGCCGATATGCAGAGTTGCGTCGCCAGAGAGTATATATCCAAATTCTTCTCCCTCGTGCGGCATATCCTTTGTGGTTTCACTCTGCGGAGCAAGCCTCAAAAGAATTGGTTCCATTTGATTTTTTTGACTGTTGGGGACAAGCCAGGTGATTGATTGCTCGTCGCTTTCTTTGACGAAAAAGTCCTCGTCGCAAAATACAATTTTTTCTTCCAAGTCCTCGTTGAAAAACGACTTTAGGTCGCTGCCCAGCGCGCCGAGAATGTCCACAAGCGTTGATATCGACGGGGAAGTCAGGTCGTTTTCCAACTGCGATATATAACCCTTTGTCAGCTCGCATCTATCAGCGAGTTCCTCTTGTGTCAACCCGCATTGCAGTCGCATAGATTTCAGCTTTATTCCTATATCCATTTCCGTCTCCTTGTAACAATTGTAGTTTAGTAAAATTAAACTTCGAACTTATTGAGTTAGGTTTTAATAAACACTGAGTTTAATAATAGTAAACAAGAGAAGTATAAATACATTCTATTCAAATGTCAATTATTTTGATATATATTTTTAGAAAATTTTAATATTTTTTTTACATTTTGTCACTTTTGGTTGTAGAAAGGGCAAAAGTTTCTTTCAAAGGGGAAGAATATCCTACAAAGGCAAAAAGTTTGTATCAATCGCGCGCAAAGCAAGGCAACTTTTCGCAATCTTGTCGAGCGGAAAACAGGGCGATTTTTGAGTGAAAGTCCAACTTTTGTTAGCAAAAATATCTTGTAGAAAAATGCGGACGGGAGAAAGTTGCTAACAAAAATTACATTCGTGGAAAATGCGGGCGTGGAACATTTGTAATCAAAAATATCTTGTAGAAAAATGCAAAAACATTTGCCACGCAGCGAAAACATTTGCCACGCAGCGGAAACATTTGCCACGCAAACGCAAAAACATTTGCCACGCAATTATTGATAAAATATTACTATATATACGCGCGCCGTTGTAT
>JAVXBP010000068.1:0-382 GCA_036659935.1 Clostridia bacterium | reverse complement strand
TCGGGCAAGTTTTGCAAAATGTTGGCGGAAAGAAAATTCCGTCGTAAAGCGCCAAATGACTAAAATTCTCGACAGTGTGCATAAAAGATTGTATAATACTGTATAAATAGCCTAATTCTTGCATAATTATGCACAAAATGCATAAAAATATGAATAAAATGTTTTTCGACAAATTTTCTTGCATTTTTTCCGTCGCTATAATACAATATGACTACAAACAAACGGACGGCAATGCAAGAGCGGAGCGCGGACGACAAGCAAGTAAAAATTTTTTAGGAGATATAAATCTATGAAAGCAAAAAAACTTATTATCACAATTTGTATAATCGCTATGGTTGCGGTTATGGCAGTTGGCATGATGGCGTGCAGCCCAAAATCAAGC
>JAVXBP010000067.1:0-6805 GCA_036659935.1 Clostridia bacterium | reverse complement strand
AATGGTCGCCGTGTTGATTGCGTTTTCCATATTGAGCGTATGCGTTCTTAACACAAAAAAAATGATAAACAAAGAAAACAAGGTTAAGGCAACCTTGCAAAATAGCGACGAAGAAAAGAACGAAGAAAATAGCAAAGAATAAAATTTTTGTCCGACAATGCGTAATGCATACTTGTTGTTAACAATTTTGCTGTTTTGTTATGCTATTCGCAAATTCAAAAAGCAAGATATTGTTTGATTTTTTTCATAGCCTTTATATAATAATTATAGATATCAAAAGAAAATAGTTGTCAAAAGTGTGATTTTGTGTTAAAATGTAGTGATAAAGAGAATTCTAACACAGCACCGTTGGCAATTTTTTTGCTTTTCGGAAAGGGACGATATGATAACAAAAAGTATGACAGGCTATGGCAAGGGTATCAGCGAGCGCGACGGACAAAAATTGACAATAGAAATTCGCGCCGTCAATCACCGTTTTCTTGATTTGAATTTTAAGTTGCCAAGGGGCTTTGCGTTTGGCGAAGACGTTTTGCGTGGCATTATCAAAACGCGTCTCGAAAGGGGACACCTTGACGTCTTTGTAAATTACGAAAACAACAGCGCTGGCAAGGTGGAAATTACTGCGGACAGCAATATCGCGGCGGCATATGTCAAGGTCGCGCAAGAATTGAGCGCGCAATTCAATTTGACAAACAATTTTGGAGTGACCGAATTGATGAGAATGGCTGACGTTCTCAATGAGCAAACGATTGAACAATCGCCAGAAGAATTGACGGTTTTGTTGCAAGAAGCTTGCGTAAACGCGCTTGCGGCTTTGGACATTATGAGAGAAAAAGAAGGCGGTTTGTTGCAGTCGGATATGCTTGCAAAAGTCAATGATATCAACGGCTATGTCAACGAAGTGGAAAAACTCGCGCCACTTATGCAAGAAGAACACCGCGCAAAAATGCGTGAACGCGTTCAACAAGCGTTGGGCGACATCGTCCTTGACGAGAGCAAACTTGCCAACGAATTGGCTTTCTACAGCGACAAAGTTTGTGTCGACGAAGAAATTACAAGATTGCGCACGCACACATCGCATTTTGGCGAGATTATCGCCCAAGGCGGAGTCGTAGGCAAACAGCTTGACTTTATTGTCCAAGAAATGAACAGAGAAGCCAACACAATCGGCAGCAAATGCAGCAGCACCGATATCACAAATTGTGTCTTGCAGTTGAAAGCTACAATCGAAAAAATAAGAGAACAAATACAGAATATCGAATAGAATATTTTGGAAAGATAGACAATCAATCAAAAAACAAAAAAACCAAAATAGACAATCAACACATCACAAAAATAAACGACCGACAAACAACAAGAATAAACGAGGATTTATGTCTAATAATAAGAAAGGATTGTTAATAGTAGTTTCTGGACCGTCTGGCGCAGGCAAAGGCACAGTTCTTGCCCACGCAATCGCCGAGTATCCAAACTTGCAATATTCAATATCAGTTACCACTCGCGCGCCACGCAAGGGCGAAGTCGACGGGGTCAATTATTTTTTCCGAACGAGAGAACAATATGACCAAATGCTCGCAAACAATGAGTTTCTCGAGCATCAAGAAGTATACAACAACTGCTATGGCACGCCCAAACAAAACGTTCTTGACAAGTTGGAACAAGGGCTTGACGTCGTGTTGGAGATTGACGTCAAAGGCGCTTTGGATATCAAAAACCACTTTCCTGACGCGGTGATGGTGTTCTTGACGCCAACCAACCGCAACACAATCGAAGAACGCCTCAGAGGTCGCTCGACCGAGACTGAGGAACAATTGCAAATCAGAATTGCCGCCGCTATGGAAGAACTCAAGCAAGCTGTTTTGTATGATTACATCGTTATCAACGAGGACGCTCGCAAGGGCGCGGAAGATATTATTGCAATTATCCGCGCAAACAAATGTCGCGTTCGCGCAAATAAAAATTTTATAAACAATTTAATTTACGGAGGGACTGACCTATGATGATAGAACCACCAATCGACAAGCTTATCAAAAAAGCTGAATGCAGATATGCGCTTGTGTGCGCCGTTGCAAAAAGAGCGAGACAACTCGACGCTCAAAACCCAGACTTGTTCCAAGAAACAGGAATGAAATCTATTAGCTTTGCAGCTAAAGAAATATACGAAGACAAGGTTATTGTAAAAAGAGAAAACTGATAATGACGGAAAGATTCAATATTTTGCTCGGAGTAACGGGAGGAATCGCTTGCTATAAGGCTTGTGATATTGTTTCCCAATTGAGAAAACTCGGCATAGGCGTTGACGTTGTAATGACTCAACACGCTGCCGAGTTTGTTTCACCTTTGACCTTTGAGACGTTGTCGGGGCGAGCGGTCACCGTTGATATGTTCGCAAAAAAAGAACACTGGGAAGTCGAGCATATCGCGCTTGCAAAAAAAGCCGACTTGTGCGTGATTGCGCCAGCGACGGCAAATGTGATTGCGAAACTTGCAAACGGCATCGCAGACGATATGTTGACGACGACAGTTTTGGCGCTCAAGTGTCCAATTTTGCTCGCGCCAGCTATGAACACAAATATGTTGGAAAACGAAAGCGTGCAGTCCAATCTTGCAATTCTCGCAGGGCGTGGGTGGCATATTGTTCAACCTGCCGACGGCAGACTTGCTTGCGGCGACGTGGGCAAAGGCAAGCTTGCGAGCGTAGAAGAAATTGTCGCTGAGACAAAAAAATTGCTTTTGCCGAGACAAGACTTGACAGGCAAAACATTGCTCATTACAGCAGGCGCAACTCAAGAAAACATTGACGGAGTGAGATATATCACCAACAGAAGCAGTGGCAAAATGGGACTGGAAATCGCCAAGGCTGCCATTGAGCGCGGAGGCAAAGTTATCCTTGTCGCTGGCATAGTCAGCGTGGAAATTCCGCCATATATCACGCAAGTTGTGAGAGTGCAGTCAACTCAAGAAATGTTCGACGCGACACTCGCAAATTTGCAATTTGCCGATATAATTGTCAAGGCGGCAGCGCCAAGCGACTATCGACCAAAGGGAGAATATTCCAACAAAATAAAGGGCGACAATATCACCTTGGAATTGACAAAAAATCCCGATATCGCCAAGGCTGTCGGCGAGAAAAAAGGCGACAAAAAGTTGGTAATTTTTTGCGCTGAGACGACAAATTTGTTCGCGAGCGCGCAAGAAAAACTCATCTCAAAGCGCGCCGATATGGTCGTCGCAAACGATGTGACGCAGGCTGGCGCTGGGTTCGACAAAGACACGAATATAGTATCAATTTTCAAGACGGACGGCTCAAGAAAAGATTGTCCGATTATGCTCAAAAGCGAGCTTGCGCAAATCATTCTTGACGAGATAATTGCGTTATGATAGCGAGAGTTATCGTCGATATAAGCAACAGCGAAGTTGACAAAGTCTTTGATTACAACATTCCGTTTGACGTAGAAATATCCAAGGGAGACAGAGTTCTTGTCCCGTTTGGACCGAAGAATATAGAGGGCTTTTGCATTGACTTGGTCGAGACGTCGCCTTATGGTCAGCTCAAAGATATCAGCGCGCGACTTGACACTTTCACGTGCATATCCGACGAAATGTTGCAACTTATGCGCTATATGAAAGAGAAGTTTTATGTGCGTTATGTTGACAGTTTGAGACTTTTTATTCCCTCCAAAATGCGTGGCGGACGAGTGAAAGAACAACTGAAAGGCTTTGTCCAACTCACCCCCGATATGACGCTTGACGAGATAAAATCGAAGATATCCGCGCGCGCAAAAAGTCAACTTGCGATTGTCGAGAGACTTTCCAAAGGCGGAGAATATCAGACGATAATCAACAACGAATTTTCCAATGTTTCGCTCAAGGCTTTGCTGGACGGCGGACTTGTTGTCAGAAGCGAACAACTTGTCTATCGCAGACCGCAAGGGGGCGAAGGGCAGTCACAAGAAAGCAAGGTTTTGACCGATGAACAAAAAGTCGCGCTCGAACAAATTTTTTCTGCTCCGACCGACACAATTTTGCTCAACGGCGTGACAGGAAGCGGAAAAACGCTCGTATATATGACCGCGATAAAACGCGTGTTGAAAGAAGGCAAAACCGCTATTATGCTTGTGCCTGAGATATCGCTTACGCCACAAACTTTGCGCAATTTTCGCGCGTATTTTGGCGAAAGCGTGGCAATGTTGCACAGCGGTTTGAGCGACGGAGAAAGATATGACGAGTGGAAAAGATTGCTTTGTGGCGATGCGAAAATTGTCGTTGGCGCGCGTTCGGCGGTGTTTGCGCCAGTGCAAAATCTCGGCATAATTATCGTTGACGAAGAACACGATTCCAGCTATATAAGCGAGTCAAATCCACGATACAAGACGATTGACGTGGCGAGATTCCGCGCAAAATATAACAATGCAAAAGTAGTTCTTGGCAGCGCGACGCCATCAATAGAAAGCTTTATGTTGGCGAGAAAGGGCGAATATACTTTGGCGCAAATGCCAACAAGAATCTCAGAACACGGCATGCCACCAATTCAAATTGTTGATATGTCCAAGGAAGTTTTTCGTGGCAACAACGGCATTTTTTCTGGCGAATTGCAAGAAGAATTGACCAATACTCTCAAGCGTGGCGAGCAAGCGATAATTTTTCTCAACAGGCGCGGACATTCGTCATTTGTGATGTGTCGCAAGTGCGGCTATATCGCAAAATGTCAAGATTGCGATGTTTCGTTGACCTATCACTCGACGGAAAATATGCTCAAATGCCACTATTGTGGCAAGCGTTACAAGATGTTGACGCGCTGTCCAAGTTGTGGCAGTGACGAGATAAGATATGGCAAAGTTGGCACTCAAAGAGTGGTGAGCGAGCTTGAAAAAATGTTCCCGAAAAGCAAAATTTTGCGAATGGACAATGAGACGACCACGACAAAATCGGCTTACCTTGACATTCTGGGCGCGTTTGCGGCGAGAGAGGCGGACATTTTGGTCGGCACTCAAATGATAGCCAAAGGGCACGACTTTCCGGACGTCACACTTGTTGGAATTCTTGACGCGGATATGAGTCTATATTATTCCGATTATCGCAGCAACGAGCGCACTTTTCAGTTGATAACTCAGGTTGCAGGCAGGGCGGGCAGGAGCGAAAAGGCTGGCAAAGTCTTGTTGCAAACCTATTCTCCACGCCATTATGTTTACAATTTTGTGTCAAAATATGACTATGTTGGCTTTTTTGACAAAGAAATAAACACACGATTGACGACTGACTTTCCGCCATTTTCGACCATTTTGAGAGTGCTTATGAGTGGCGAAAACGAAGAAAATGTCATTGATTGCGCAAAGATTATTTACAGCGATATAAAGGAATTTTGCGCGACACAAGGCAAGGATATCATTTATTTGCAGGCGATGCGCGCGCCAATAAGTCGTATTCAAACCAAATTCCGTTATCAAGTTTTGATGAGAATCAAACGCGAAAACGAAGATAAGATTACAAGCAAAATTTATTCAATAATTGACGAAGCAAAAAAGAAAAATACAAGTGTTTTTGTGGAAATAAATCCTCAAAATTTGAGTTAGGAGTAACTATGGCTATAAGAAATATTGTAAAAGACGGCGAAAGTATTTTGAGAAAGCGTTGCAGAGAAGTGACTGAGTTTGACGCGAAACTTGCAAAATTGCTTGATGATATGCGCGAGACTATGCTTTATGCTGACGGTTGCGGGCTTGCCGCGCCACAAGTTGGCATTATGCGCCGCGCGGTCGTGGTGGAAGTCGGCGACTTTTTTGTTGAAATGCTCAACCCGCGCATTGTGTCGAAAGAGGGGGAGCAAGTCGGCTTTGAGGGCTGTCTCAGCGTGCCAAACAAACAATGCAACATTGCGAGACCATTCAAAGTTAGAGTGGAATTCCAAGACAGAAAGGGCGCTCACAAGGCGCTTGATTGCGAGGCGATGATTGCGCGCGCGTGCTGTCACGAGCTTGACCATTTGGACGGCATATTGTTCTATGACAGAGAATTAAAGGAGTAGAAAATGCGGATAATTTTTCTCGGCACACCTGACTTTTCCGTTCCTGTGTTGGAGCGACTGCTTGACAGCAAACATACTATTGTTGCGGTCATTACTCAACCTGACAAAAAAAGAAACCGAGGAGAAGTAACATTTTCGCCAGTCAAAGAGTGCGCGCTGAGACATAATTTGCAAGTCTTGCAATATGACAAAATTCGCTTGCAAGGCGTTGAAGATATCAAGGCGCTCAACCCTGACATTATGGTGACGGTGGCTTATGGTCAGATTATAAGCCAACAAATTCTTGACATTCCGCGATTTGGCGTGGTCAATGTGCACGCGTCATTGTTGCCAAAATATCGTGGTTCGTCGCCAATTCAACAGGCGATTGCGCACGGGGAAAAATATACGGGCATTACCATTATGCAAACGGCGCTTGGCGTTGATTGCGGTGATATAATTTTGCAAAAACAAGTTGAAATTTTGCAAGGCGAGACGGCTGGAGAATTGTTTGACAGGCTGTCATTGCTTGGCGGAGACGAGCTTTTGCAGGCGCTCGAAATGATAGAAAATGGCAGCGCGACTTTTACTCGTCAAGACGAGAGTTTGGCGACGCACTTTCCTATGTTGCAAAAGGACGATGGGCGCATTGATTGGACGCGGTCAGCCGAACAAATTGTTTGGCATATCGCAGCCATGGACCCGTGGCCGTCGGCTTTCTCATATCTCGACGGCAAGTTGCTCAAGGTTTGGAAGGCTCGCGCTTGCGAGACAACTGACTTGCAGGACGGCGCAAATTTG
>JAVXBP010000066.1:0-7075 GCA_036659935.1 Clostridia bacterium | reverse complement strand
AAGAAAGTTTTGCTTGTCAAAAAAACTCGGTTTGTCAGGAAGAAAACTCGGCTCAAGACAAAGAAAATTGTGAGCGACAAAAAGAGATGTCCACCCCACAATCGCAAAAAGAAGCCTTGACTTTGCTCAAAGAAAGGCTTATCGACCGCCAAAAAGATGTTTTTGTGAGACAAATTGTTCTCGCGGACGAGCTAGGCTTGCCGTTGGTGTTGCACATTCGCGACGCGATTGGCGACTGTTTGGACATTTTGACGGCGCACAAAAACTTGCTTAATCACGGCGTTTTGTTGCACTGCTTTACTGGAAGCGCCGAGATGGTGGCGCGGTTTTGCAAATTGGATTGCTATTTTGCCCTTGGCGGAGTGGTAACATTCAAAAACGCAAAAAAAGACGACGTTATCAAGGCAATTCCACAAGACAGGTTGCTCGTCGAAACCGATTGCCCTTATATGGCGCCGACCCCCTTTCGCGGACAACTCAACCAACCAAAATATAGCAACTTGACAATGCAAAAGATTGCGGACACACTGCAAATGAATGTCGCAATTCTCGAAAAAATTGTGTTGGAAAACACAATAAGATTTTTCAATTTGTCAAGATTCGATTGTATAAAAAAGGAGATTTTATGACCCAAAAATATGTTTATATTGTTGACAACAACTTGTATATCAATCTTACAAACAAGTGCAGCAATCGCTGTGAGTTTTGCGTTCGCAATTACAAAGAACCGATTTATGGCGATTTGTGGATAGAAAAAGAGCCTTCCGCTCAAGACATAATCGACATTTTGTCCAACGAATTCCAAATGGAAAAGTTCAACGAAATTGTGTTCTGTGGCTATGGCGAGCCAACTTACAAGTTTGACATTATTGAACAAGTTTGCGCGTTTGTGCATTCTCGTGGTGGCAAAACTCGCATAAATACCAACGGTCAAGCCAACGAAATTCTTGGCAAAGACATATCAGAGAGAATTTGCGCGTGCATTGACACAATCAATATCAGTTTGAACGAAGTCACCGCCACCAAATATGACAAAATTTGTCACAGCATTTTTGGCGAAAAAGCATTCGAAATTATGCTCGACTTTGCGCGAAAATGCGTGGCTCATCACGGCAACGTTGTGTTGAGCGTGGTCGATTGCATTGGCAAAGACGACATCGAAAAAGCCAAACAAATAGCCGAAAATATCGGCGCAAAACTGAGAGTAAGGGAGCTTATATGACAAGCGTACAAGACCTGTTGAGAGAAAACAATTTTCGCTTTAACAAGCAATTTGGACAAAACTTCATCACTGACACAAACCTTTTGCAGGCTATGGTTGCCGACGCAGGCATAACCGAAAACGACGTTGTAATCGAGATTGGCGCGGGCGCAGGCACGCTTACCCGCCAACTTGGGCTTGTCGCAAAGAAAGTGATAGCGTTCGAGATTGACCGCAATTTGCAACCTATCCTTGCGCAAACGCTCGACGATATGACGGACAAGGTCGAGGTGCTTTTCAAGGACTTCCAGAAAGTCACCGACGAAGAACTTTTTGCAATGGTCGGCAACGAATACAAAGTGGTCGCAAACTTGCCATATTATATTACCACTCCGCTGATTATGCGCTTTCTTGAGATAGAAAACAAGCCGCTCAGCATTACTGTTATGATACAAAAAGAAGTCGGCGAACGCATTGTTTCGACCGCCAACTCAGAAGAATATGGCGTCATAACGCTCGCAATCGCTCTCGAAGGCGACGCGAAAATTATGCGCGTTGTGCCACGAACAATGTTTGTCCCACAACCGAAAGTTGACAGTTGCATTATCAGAATTGATGTCAAAGACAAGTTTCCAAACGTGGACAAAAAAGCTGTGAAAAAGCTTGTGAAAGCTTGCTTTTCGATGAGAAGGAAAACTCTCGCCAACAACCTTGCCCAAAACTTTGGCATTCCTCGCCCAAAAACAGAGGAGGCGCTTGGCAAAATGCAACTCGACACGCGCATTCGCGGAGAAGTGTTGGATATCAATCAATATATTGAGCTCAACAAGTTGCTCAAAGAGTAAAAAATGAAAGTTGAAAAGGAATAAATATAGTAAAATAAAGTACAATGAAAAACAGCAATTAATATGAAAGAACATACAAAAAATTAAAGAATAAAAGACAAAAATAAAACTGAATAATGTGAAAAACAAATAAAAAAAGTAAAATAAAAAGGAATAGCTTTGCGACTATTCCTTTTTTTTGAAGTTCAACTTTTTGTTGTGTGTCAAACATATTTTACGATTGCAACTTATTTACGCTTGCTTTTTACCGCGTATTATTCTTCGTTTGTTGGGGACTGTCCGACTTCTTTGATATACTCTATAATTCCGTCTTCGTCAACGCCAATTTCTACAAAGCCAATTTTTTCGCACGCCTTGCGACAAATTATATTTTCTTTTTCTATGCCTGCGTACATACGGCAAAATTGCCATTTGAGCTTGCGCAATTCTTCTTCCAACAACTCAAGCGTTGTCGCAAAAACGCCATGTCCGCGATAGTTTTTGTCAATTCTGACAGAAAAAGCGACTTCGTTCCCTTCCAATTCTGCAATAATATCGCCGACAATCTTGCCGTCGAGACGAATTGTAAACCACAAATAATTCTGCGGATTGAGCAAAAACATAATGTCTTCTTTGACTTTTTTTGTAAAATTGAGAAACCTTTTGATATTTATTTCATCTTCATAGTGACTTATTAACTCGAAATCTCCCACTTCCAACGGGCGTAATTCTATTTGCATATAGCGTCTCCTTTGATGAGCTCGCGACAAATAATATAGTAAAATGAAAATGTTAAAAATGTGCAATCATTCAAAATTTAATATTTGCGCGGTAATCGTATATTGTCAAAATTAAGAAAAAAACCACCAATCTCAGTGGTTTTTGCTTTTGGTGCGGATAACAGGACTTGAACCTGCATGATAGTGAAATCACTAGAACCTGAATCTAGCGCGTCTGCCAATTCCGCCATATCCGCATATTCTTGACTGAAAACAGTATACCATAAATTAAAGAAAAAATCAAAGCATTTCTTTGCAAAAATACTTTGATTCTTCCAAAATTTCTATTATTTTTTTTCTTCTGTCGAGTTGACTTTGATAAGCCCTTTCTCGATCAACGCTTGCGTTTCTTCGAATGGTTGCGCCCAAGATGTTTTCGCAATTTTGCCTTGCGCCAAGCCAAGTTTTTCTGCGATAACGCCGATAAGCTCAATCGCGTAAGCCATACTTCTATCCGTTCTGATACGCAACATTGTTTGAGTTTTTTCGAACCGCTTTATGTTGGACACGTCAAGTGTATGATATTTTGCGCTGTCAACTTCATTTGGGTCAAGCGCCAAGCAAAGTTTGAGAGTTTTGCCACGCATAACAAAAACACCAATCGCCTGTCTGCCACAATAAATTCTATCTTGTTTCCAACTTACATTGCTTTTGACACCGTCAAAGCTCAACGCGCTGTTTTTGATAATTCCATAACGCTTTTGTGTCTCGTCGCCCGCTTGAATAAATCTTGCGGTAAAACTATAATTGTTGCGCAAAATAAATTTTCTGCCGTCGTCGCCAACTACAACAATTTTTTCTTCGTCTTCCTCTTCTTCTGGTTCTTCTTCCTCTGGCTCATCTGCGCCAAGAACAGTCGAGATTGCTCTCAAAATATCCATTCTATAATTATCGTCAGCCACTTTTGCTACTGGCTCTGGCACAACTTCCGCCACTGGTTCTGGTATTATTTCTACTACGGGCTCAGGCTCGACTTCTACTATCGGTTCTGGCACTACTTCCACCACGGGCTCAGGCTCGACTTCTACTATTGGCTCAGGCACAGCTTCCACCACAGGCTCAGGTTCTTTCACTGGCTCAGGTTCTTTCACTGGCTCTGGCTTTATTTCAACCGCTGTCTCTGATATTACTTCCACAATTGGCTCTGGAACGACTTCTATCACGCGCTTTGGCGCAACTTCAATCACAGGCTTTGGAGCGACTTCCACAGCTGGCTCAGGTTTTGTTTCTGCCGCTGCCGCCGCTTGTTGAATAGCAACTTTTTCTTTTGTTTTTTTCAATTTTATCAACGAATTAACAATCAAAACGCCTTGAACCACTGCCAAAACGCCAAGAATTACTACTTCCCACACTTGCCACGACATAACAGCCCCGCCCAACAAAAGCAATGGCGCAAAAGTAGATTTCAATCTCTTTTTCTCTTTTGCCAATTTGCCCGAAAAAATAAAATTAAGCGGTATTTCTACGGCATTTACAATCGCAAAAACTATAATCAGCCAAGTGAGATCGACTTTCTTTTCTTCGCTTTGTTCTGGTGGCTTGAATTCGTCGGCGACATTCACCACTGCGCAATTGGATATCGATGCTTTTGATATCGCGATATCAGCGTTATTCGCGCTTTTTGCAAACGCAAACACTCCAACCGCAACCGCCAAAATTACAACGAGCGCAATCGCGAAAGAGATATACAACCTACACTTTTTCTGTTTTTCCATTTTCCCCTAACTCCCTACTTTTTTTGATAAAACCGCAACAAAATGACCTACTTTGCGTCAGCCCAACAAAAGATGAAACTTCCAAAAATAATCAATAAACAAAAGATGCCTTTTCCAAAAGATAAAAATGCTCGACAAAAGATGACTTATTATAAAAAACTGCGCTTGCAAAAATTTTGCATATGCAGCATTACAATCATTATATGTTATTCAAGCAGCTTTGTAAAGTATTACCAATGATATCACAACATTTTATTGCGAATAATGATAGAATTGCAACAACTTTTTCTCTTGCGTTAAGATAAGAGCGCAAAATAACAAATTTCTAAAAGCTTAAGTTACAATTTGTTTTCGATTTTTTAGCTTTCTTATTCCGATATTCGTGAGTTTTCTCGACAATTTCTACGATTGACGCATCTGCTCGGCTTGCTCAACAGTTTGCACGCTTTCTCGACAATTTCCATAGAATGATATAGAAAGAAAAACTTTCGGACTATATCCAATTCAACAAAAGGAGAAAACACTATGGCAAATATTTCCGGGTTCGTCTATTACGATCCCACACGCACCGCTACGGCGGGCACCGGCTTACAAAATGTCCCCGTCGCGCTTTTCAACACCGCTACAAACACCGGAGTTGTGGCGCTCACCAACGCTAGTGGCGCATACAGCTTTACAAACGTTCCGCCAGGAAACTACAAAATCGTCGAGACTTGGGGGACGGCTGGCGTTGCTTCCCCTGTCAGTTTTGCAACAGCGGTCGCGATGGCGCTTCCACCAGAAGTTGAACCGCCGCTTTCTGTCGTAACAGTCCCTGTCTCACCGCTCGCAAGCTATTTGAACGCCGTTACGCCAAACTTGCTGAACGTAACAGTGGCAAGCGCTGACATTACAGGCAAAAACTTCTATGACGCGGCTGTCGGCGACAAACCGCTTTCCTTTACAGGCGTAAACTTTGTCGGTCCAAACCTTATCACCGCTGCCGACAATGGCACTTGGGGCGCAAATGCTGGCGGTACGCCCGTGATGACAATTCCTGCCACCGACCCTTATCCAGGAGTCTCACCAGGCTTTGTCTATGTCAACAGCGCCACTCCAGGTGACGGCAGATTTACTGTCATGAACACGCGCAGTGTGACAGCCTATCCGTGGTGGCCAGTCTCTGACCACACCACAAGAATAGAAACAGGTCGAATGCTGACCGTCAACGGCGCAAATCCAGGAGCGGCGGCTTTTACTCAAACATTGCCCGTTACGCCAAACACAGACTATGGCTTGGGCGCGTGGGTTCTCAATCTTATCAACCAAATGTCCGGCAATGAGCCCCCTCGCCTTTCGCTGAAAGTCACCGGGAGCGACGGCACGGTTATTTATTACGAAAAGGTTAATCCTATCAACGCGACGGAAATTCCCGTTTGGTATCAAAACGGCTTTTTGTTCAACTCGGGCGCGTTCAACAATATCAAAATCGAAATCTTGAGCGAAGGCGCGGCGGCAGTCGGAAATGACTATTTGATTGACGACGTAAGACTTTTCGAAGTGAAAATTCAAAACCTTCTCACGCTCAAAAAGACGGCGACTCCTGCGGTTATTCACCCGGGCAGCGACGTAACTTTCTCTGTCGCGGTCACCAACAATTCACCGACGGAAACTCTCAGCAACGTGACTTTCAAAGATATTATTGACCCAACGCTTTCGTTTGTCGCAGGCAGCGTTACTGTCAACGGCAGCGGCGTAGGCTATGCAACCGCCAACCCAAACAGCGGTTTTTCTATCGGCGCAATGGCGCCAAACACAACAAAAATCGTGCAATTCCACGCAACGTCGCTCACTGGCGCGTCGCCTGTCAAAAACATTGCGAGCGGAACATATCCCGTTTCTATCAGCGCAAACGGCGATACAATTTCCAACACAGTCCCAAGCAACCCAGTTTTCTTGCGCAGACCACTTTTCAACTTCGAGCAAGCCAGCGCTGACCTTGTCACGTCAGTGGCGCTCCAACAAACCGCCCTGTCGCACATTCTCAACGCGGAAGGGGAAAAAATTCAAGCTATGTTGGCAGTTCCAAATGTTACAGCGGCGCAATTGCTGGCGGTCAACACAAGCGTGCAAGACACAATCGACGCGGTAAGCTCTCTCGAATGCGTGCTGAAGCAAAAGATTAAAAAAGTGCAAAATCAAGTTGTTGGCTACAAAACCATATAACGCGATTGCCGCGATGCGCGGTCATTGTTTGCAAAACAATGCAATGTCTTTGTTACAAAATTGCAACAATAAGATATAGTCCAACCCAAACGAAACACAGTATATGCTAGATTGTTTGAGATTAATCAGAACAAGACACCGCCAACACCGACAAAATAATCACCAAAAAATAAAAAATTAAAAGAACAAATACGCAATTTGCGCAAAATAAATTTAAACACAAGGAGAACAAAATTATGTCAATGCCAATTATTGTCCCAGGGACGACCACCACCACTCAAGCTATCAACGATATCATCGAGTCTGTCGCGTTGGAAGAAACAGGACTTTCTCACATATTGAATGCCGAAG
>JAVXBP010000065.1:0-7090 GCA_036659935.1 Clostridia bacterium | reverse complement strand
TTCACATCAATGCTAACAAAGTTTATCATAATTGTTTTTTTATGTCAACAATTTTGACCACCTTTTTAAGAAAAAAAACAAATTGTAACGATAATTTAACAGGCTTTGCGCGCGCGTAGATTATAATTATTAATAACAATGCAAGAAAGCCCCTGCCGACACAAAATATCCATCGGAACATCGCAACATTCCAATGGATATCTCGTTATCTCTTTCAAAACTTTTTGCCGTTTGGATATTATAACCGACTTGACAAAATTATTCGCTCAAGAACGAAATAAATTAGTTCTCTTGAATATAACGTGTCCCCATATCCTGAGGCTTTACTCTTGGGTTGAGAATGTTTGCTTGCGCCGCAGCAAGGCGAGCGATTGGCACGCGATAAGGCGAGCAAGAAACATAGGTGAGACCTGCGTTGTGACAAAATTCGATTGTTGCAGGGTCGCCGCCGTGTTCGCCACAAATGCCAAGTTTGATATCAGGGCGAGTTTCTTTTCCGCCAGCGATAGCGATTTTGACAAGTTTGCCAACGCCGTTTTGGTCGAGTTTTGCAAACGGATCAGCCTCGAACACTTTTTTCTCATAATATTTGTCCAAGAACTTGCCAGCGTCGTCGCGAGAGAAACCAAATGTCATTTGAGTCAAGTCATTTGTGCCAAATGAGAAGAACTCAGCTTCTTGCGCAATCTCGTCAGCGAGCAAAGCCGCGCGAGGAATTTCTATCATTGTGCCAATGTGGTAAACAACTTTCGCATTGTTTTCCGCAAGGACTTTTTCCGCCGTCTCAACGACAACGTTCTTGACATATTTCAATTCTGCAAGGTCGCAAACGAGTGGAATCATAATTTCTGGCTCAACATTCAAACCTTTTTTGTTGACAAAAATTGCCGCTTCGATGACTGCGCGAGTTTGCATTTCGGCGATTTCTGGATATGTAACGCTCAATCTGCAACCACGGTGTCCCATCATTGGGTTGAATTCCGCAAGGTTTTCTACGGTGGCTTTCAAGTCTTCGAAAGTCAAGCCCATAGTTTTTGCGAGTTCTTTGATTTCGTCGTCTTTGTGCGGTACAAATTCGTGCAATGGTGGGTCCAAGAATCTGATTGTAACAGGACGGTTTGCCATCGCCTCATAGATGCCGATAAAGTCTTCTCTTTGCATAGGAAGGAGTTTTGCAAGCGCTTTTCTGCGTGATTCTTCTGTCTTGGAGACAATCATTTCTCTCACAGCAGGAATTCTGTCTTCCGCAAAGAACATATGCTCAGTTCTGCAAAGTCCAATGCCTTCCGCGCCAAAAGTGACAGCGGTAGCCGCGTCTGCAGGGTTGTCAGCGTTTGTTCTAACTTTCAACGCGCGGAACTCGTCCGCCCAGCCCATAATCTTCGCAAAGTCGCCAGTAACGGTGGCTTTTTCCGTCTCAATTTGTTCGCCATAAACGCAACCAGTCGAGCCGTCGAGAGACAAAAAGTCTTCTGTTGTATATTTTTTGCCACCGATAATAAGCAATTTTGCTTCTTCGTCGATTTTGAGATCGCCACAACCTGCTACGCAACAAGCGCCCATACCACGAGCTACGACAGCCGCGTGAGATGTCATTCCGCCACGAGCGGTCAAAACGCCCTCAGCCGCATACATACCTTCGATATCTTCTGGTGAAGTTTCCAATCTTACAAGCACAACTTTTTCGCCTGCAGCCGCGCGAGCGACAGCTTCTTCTGCGCTGAACGAAACTTTTCCACAAGCAGCGCCCGGTGACGCTGGCAAGCCACGAGTAATCGCGTTGGCTTTTTTGATAGCTTTCGGATTGAATTGTGGGTGCAAAAGCGCGTCGAGTTGCTTTGGCTCAATCTTGAGCAAAGCTTCTTTTTTTGTAATCATACCTTCGTCAACAAGGTCGCAAGCGATTTTGATTGCCGCTCTTGCGGTTCTCTTTCCGTTGCGAGTTTGCAACATATACAATCTACCTTCTTCGATAGTAAATTCCATATCTTGCATATCTCTGTTCGCGACTTCCAATCTGTTTGCAATCGCTACGAATTGGTCATAAACTTCTTTGTTTGTTTGCGCCAAGTGGTCGATTGTCATTGGCGTTCTTATGCCTGCGACAACGTCTTCGCCTTGCGCGTTCATCAAATATTCGCCATAAAGTTTTCTCTCGCCAGTCGACGGGTCACGCGTAAACGCTACGCCCGTGCCTGATGTCTCGCCCATGTTGCCAAACACCATTGATTGCACGCTGACTGCTGTGCCCCAACTGCCCGGGATATCGTTCATACGGCGATATACGATAGCGCGTGGGTTGTTCCAACTGCGGAAAACTGCCTTGACAGCCTCGATAAGTTGAATTTTTGGATCTTGTGGAAACTCTTGCCCCTGATCTTGCTTATAGAATTCTTTGAATCTTACAATCAATTCTTGCAAGTCTTCCGCGGTCAATTCCGTGTCCAACTTAACTTTTTTCGCTGTCTTAATTTCGTCAATAATTTTCTCGAAAGACGACTTGGACGAGCCCATAACAACGTCAGAGAACATTTGGATAAATCTTCTGTAACAGTCATAAGCAAAACGCGCGTTGCCCGTCTTTTTCGCAAGTCCCTTTACTGAGACGTCATTCAAGCCAAGGTTCAAAATTGTGTCCATCATGCCCGGCATTGACGCTCTTGCGCCAGAACGAACTGACACCAAAAATGGATTAACTTCGTCGCCAAACTTCTTGCCTGCGTCAGCCTCAACCTTGGACAATGCGTCGAAAATTTCCGCCACAATGCCGTCCGTAATTTTTTCTCCGTCGTCATAATAACGGGTACAAGCCTCCGTCGTGATTGTAAAGCCTTGCGGAACTGGCATTCCCCAAGACGTCATTTTTGCAAGGTTTGCGCCTTTTCCACCGAAAAGCGCTTTGTTGTCGCCATCTGCTTCCTTGAACAGATAAACAAATTTTGCCATAAAGCCTCCTTAAATTTTGTTTTCTTCGCAAAAACGCCATTTGGCGCATTGCTTTGTATTTCTTACAAATATATAATACAAAAGTTTTGGAAAATTTGCAAGAACTTTACAATCAATTGTGCGACTGTTAAAATTTTAACTTTCGACAGCCGTATTTTTCGACACTTTTCTTGCATTTTCGACAAACCAATCACATTATGTTTGCGTTAATACTATTTTAATATAAATTTTACAAAAAGTCAATAGAAATTTGAAATATAATCAATTGTTGTAAATTGCGAAAACTTGCCTTTCTCTGGCGTTTTCTTTCAAATAATCACTATTCGTGGAAAATTTGCTCCACTCTAAAATCTGTCCGCACTAAAAACTGCTCGCCATTAAAGCATTGTTCCGACTTGCTCCGCCTAAAAAAAATGCTCGCGACAGTCTCGCCGAACAATTTCTTTTTTTTAAAGTGGCGGTATATTACTTTTCTAGCCCACAAAGAAAAACTTGAGCGAATTGAGCGTTATGTCAAGGTTGTTTGCAAAAAAGTTGTAATAATCTTTGAGCTTGATAGCGTTGCATTTGAAGCCTAGCAATATCATCGCCCGCCTAAAATAATTGAAAAGTTCGAGCTTGCAATCGAGAGTTTCATAAGCCAACTTGCGCAGAAAGTCAACGCTTATGACAAAAAGGTCCTTGTTGAACTCGTTTTCCACCGACGCTTTGTCAAGGAATTCCAATATCGTCATCGCGCAATAGAATTTGTCAATGTCTTGCGTGAGCGCAAAAAAACTGTCATAACAATCGCACCCCGTCAAGGTGTAACGGTCATTGGCAGCCGAAAAATAATAGTGACCAAAGCAAAGCGGAGAAGCTGCATATTTCAACTTCGCATTTGACTTTTTACAGCCACGAGCGACAGCCAAAAATTTGCCCTTCTCCGTACCATACAGGGTAAGCAGTTTGTCATTGTCTTTGTAATCAGCAACTCTCAAACAAAGCGCGTCAACTTCAAGAATTTCCATTTAGATTTCCTTTGCAAAGCAACGCTCGAAAACAAAAATAAAAAGTGTAATTGTCTATTTAATTTTTCTTTTTTCCGAGAGCTTTGAGCATCAAGTAGTAATTGACAGAACCTGTTTCTCTAAACAATTCCCAGAGTTGATCTTCCACTTCCAACATACTGTTTCTCCTGTACTTATGTTATGTGGAAAAACGCAAGGAATTATTCACGAAAACAAATTAATTTTGATAAATTTGCAATATTGCATTTTTGTTTCAAGTTAATTTTGATAAATTTGCAATATTCAATTTCTATTTCAAGTCTTTGACGCTATATCCGAGCTCGTTGAGCATAAGGTCGCTGTCGCGCCAACTTTCTTTGACTCTGACATAGAGCGTAAGAAAGACTTTCGCTTGCAACAATTCTTCCATATCCATGCGAGAATAAGTCGATATTTTTTTAATCATATCGCCGTTTTTGCCGATAACCATCGCTTTGTGCGCTTGCTTTTCGCAAATGATATCGCAGTCAATGTCAATAATTCCGTCTTCGCGATAGGCGAATTTGTTGATAGCCACGCCAATGCCATAAGGTATTTCGTCGCTCAAATTTTTGAGCGCTTTTTCTCTTACAATCTCACTGACCATAAATCTTACGCTTTTGTCAGTGTACATATCTTCTGCAAAAAACTGTTCGCCTTCGGACAAATTTTTGACAATTTGTTCCAACAACAAGTCACAATTTTTGCCTTTGAGCGCGCTGATAGGCAATATCGCGGTGATTCCTTCGATATCTTTCAACGCCTCAATTCTTGCCATAACGGCAATTTCTTCCACTTCGTCGCATTTGTTGACGACGACATAGAGCGGTTTGCCTGTGCCTGCAAGTTTGATGATATAATCTCTGTCGAACTCGTCAAAGCGTTTGTCGCAAGCGAGCATATAGACATAGCCGTCCACGCCTTCGCGCGCCGACTCGACGCTTTTCATCATAAACTTTGACAGCTCGTTTTTCGCCTTGTGAATGCCCGGCGTGTCAACAAGCACGACTTGATAGCCTTCGCCATTGACAATACCAATAATCTTATTTCTTGTTGTTTGTGGCTTCCAAGTGACAATTGACACCTTTTCGCCTACAAGCGTGTTTGTGAGTGTTGACTTGCCAGCGTTTGGCTTGCCAAGAATGGATATGAATCCTGATTTGAACATATTTCTCCTATTCTCTTACGATTCCTATGGACGTAAGAATTTTTTCTTCGTGATTTCTCATAACAATTTTTTCGTCGTCTTGCATGTGGTCAAAGCCCAACAAATGCAACAGTCCGTGCGCGACAAGATAGCCACATTCGCGGTCAAAGCTGTGACCATATTCTTCCGCTTGCTCGATTGCCCTATCTTTGCACAACATAATTTCGCCAAGAATAATTTTGCCTGTCATCGGGTTTTTTTCGTCCGCATAATCTTTGAGTTTGACAGGGAATTTTACTCTCAAATTCGGAAAGCTCAACACGTCAGTGACGCTGTCAACGTTTCTTGTTTCTTTGTTGGTTTGTTGAATTGTATCTTTGTCAACAATTGACAGTTCCACCTCAAAAACGTCTTTCAACTTAAAATTTTGCAGTGTCGCGTCATAAATTTTGTCCACAAACGCGCTGTCAATTCCGCTGTCCACTTCGTCATAAATTTCTATCGCCATAAGCTTATCTCGCCTCCTTGGCTTTGTTGTAATCTATTCTTTTGTGCGAGATTGCAGGCAAGGTGTCACAAATTGTGTTCTTGATAATCGCCATATCTCTGACGGTAATTTCGCATTTGTCGAACTGTCCGTCCAACAACTTTTCTTTGATAACTTTGCCGATTGTTTCTTCCAATTCTTCTTGCGACGTCGCTTGTTTCGAACGCGTAAGCGCCTCGCAAATATCGCATATCATCACAAGCGCGCTATACTTGGTTGACGGCAACGGCCCTTCGTAACGATATTCGTTCATATTCAAGTCGCCCTCGGTGATAGTTTTCGCTTTGAGATAAAAGTACATAACTGGCGTGTCGCCGTGGTGCTCCGCAGCCGCCTTGATAACTTCGTCAGGCATATGATTGCTTCTGAGAATGTCCTCGCCGTTTTTTGTGTGGCGAATAATCATACTCGCGCTTATCTCTGGGATAAGTTCGTCGTGCGGGTTGTAGCCGTCCTTTTGGTTTTCGACAAAGAATTGCGGGTTTTTCATTTTTCCAACGTCGTGAAAGTATGCGCAAGCTCGCGCCATATAAGGATTGATGCCAATCGCCATAGCGCAGTTTTCTACAAGGTTTGCGACTGTCAACGAGTGGTTGAAAGTGCCTGGGGCTTTTTCGCGCAACTCTTTGAGCAAAGGCTGATTGAGCGAGCAAACTTCCGCAAGCTTAAAGTCCGTCCACATTCTTGTCGCAAGCTCATAGAGTGGCAACGCCATCGTAAATATCGCTATCGCGGCAATGTTGCCAAGCAAAACTTCGAGCGGTTTGAAAAGCAAGTCCATATTGAAACCTTCTTCGACAAAGGCAAACAAAATCGACGGAACTGTCATTGCAATCGCTATGAGCATTGTCCCAATCGTAAGACGAAAACGCGTGTAGCCTTGTCTGATAAGGAATATCATAAAAATGCCCGTTATCGTCGTGATAAAAATGCCGATAAAACTGTTTGCGCGAGCGCCGTCAACCGCGAACATAAGCGCGCAAATGAGCGACGTCACAAACAACGACATAAAGCCAAGTCTTTGGCGCAACAACAGCGCGACCATAAGTCCCACCAGCGCGATTGGCATTGCATATGGCGAATAGTAAGAATAAATTGTCACCGACAACAATATCGCCACAAACATAACAGAAAAGATTATCAAAAAGCCCTTGAGCAGTCCGCATTGAATTTTATCCTTTCTGAGAATGTAATGCATATAAATAAATACTATCACATAGCCGAGAAAAACTCCGATTGACAGCGGAACTATTTTCCAAACGTTTGTGACGGCTTTCCACGAGTTTTCGAGCAACATAGCCCCACAAATTGCCGTAACTGCTGACAGTATCAACAGCGCGACAATATAGAGAGCCAACTTGCCATTTGAGGTGGAAATAATTTTTTTGTTTTCCATATTTTCTCCGAATTTTCTTCGATTTT
>JAVXBP010000064.1:0-7109 GCA_036659935.1 Clostridia bacterium | reverse complement strand
TCGGAGCAGCGCCAACATAGTCCCCCTATGTGCCTGCGACTAAAAGTCGGCTTGACGATATTATTCGCTCATTTTCGCGCTCAAAAAAACAAGAGTGAGTTGGAGAAACTCACTCTTGTCAACCAAACATATGGTTATGGGGGAGGAAAATTGTTTACTTAAGATTTACTTTGTTTGAGCTTTCTCAAAAGTCTTTCCTGATGGCAATTTGTAAGTGTATACTTCTTTGCCGTTAGCGTCAACTGTGATATAGATTTTCGCTTCGAAAGTTTTGTCGCCTTCTTTTTGTTTGATTTTGAGAATTGTTTTGCCGTCTTCAGTCTCTCTCTCAAGGCTTCTGACAACTTTCACGCCGTTTTCCAAAGAATTGATTTTTACACTCATCTCATCTTCTTCATTTTCCATTTCCAAACCGAAAGCTGAAACTTTCACGCCGTCTTGGAAAACTTGATAGTTCAATTCTTGCTCTTCTGCTTCTGTCTCTTGCTCGATTATGATATAGTTCTTTTCGTCGATAGAAGCTTTGAGAGTCATTTCATACTCGCCTTCTTCTGTCTCATTTTCGCCGTCGAGAGTATAAGTAACGTCACCGAAAATCATAATACCAGTCATTTTGAAAGATTGCTCGTCTGACATTCCGTCATCTTCATCTTTATCTTCTTCCGCTGCCTTGTCAGCAACTGGAGCTGGATCTTCTGCGCCCTCTTTCGTAATGTTGTAATAGAGCAAATATTGAGTAGATGTGCCTGCGATGTCTTTGAGTGCGATAACCATTTTGTGAGTATACTCAGCTTTGTCTGATTTCTCATTCGTGACATTCATAGGGTTTGAACCAACAAAAGTGTCGAACATTTTTACTTGCTTGTCAATCTCATTGATTTCTTCTTCTGTAAGTTCCTTCTTGTCTGCTGGAGCTGGAGCAGGCGCTGGGTCTGCTGCTGCCGCTGCTGCCATTGAAAGCGCCTTTGGCGATGTTCCTTGTGAGAGTGAGCTGAGCATATTTACAGACGAAGCTGCCGATACCGCTACAACGTTACTCTTCTTTGCCAAAACTGGCTTTTTTGCTGGAGGGCCTGGATTTGCTACGCATCCAACAAGTCCGATTGCCGCAATACCTACTATTGCAACGATTGCTACAAAATACTTAACTAACTTTTTCATAATGAAACCTCCTTCAGGTTCGTTTTATACATATATAACAAGCCTGCTCGATATTTTGCCAACTTTTTTGAAAATTATTTTTATTTGTTTTGTTTTTCTTCAAATTTGTTGACAAAGTCTCGTTTTTGCCCGCTATTTATTGTATTTGATATTGTAATATTTTTTACAGTATTTATATAATATATATAATAGCTTCTTGTTGGAGTGTTTTTGCAAAACTTGTTTTGATATAAATGTTCATATTGCTTTTTGTTTACTCTTTGTTTGTTCTTTACTTGTTCTTTACTGGCTTTTTATTTATTACGCGCCCAATTTCTTGGACGCGCGTTCATTTATTGTTAATAATATATATATCAATTTGTTTGCAATGCGATTTTCTCGAACGGTTTGTTGTTGCAGCCTTTTTTGCCATGCGATTTTCTCATATGCGTTGCTTTTTGCAAACTTACTCACTCAATCGTTCAATCTTCGTCGTCATCATCTTCGTCTTCAATTTCTTTTTTGCATTGCTTCTTGATATCGTCATATTCGTCTTCCACCTTGTCAATATTGTCATCGGCTTTTTTGATTTTCACGTCCAACTCATTGAGAATTTCTTCGAGGTGCAATTCCAATTTTTCTTTGTCAAATTCACTGCCTACAAACTTATATTGTGGATATTTCTTATTGAAAGCGTCGATATAAACTTGAATATCTGCGCCGCCATCTTCGTCTTCGCTTTTTTCAACAATTGTCTCAAACTCTTTTTCTATTGCTTCTTTGAGATAAACGAGCTCAGTGTATTGTTTTTTTGCTTCGTCGAGTTTTCCGCCATCGTCAAAAGCTTTTTCCAACTTTTCTTGAGCCTTTTTGTTTTTTTGCTCGTCATAGCCTTTCGCAATTTCGTTCAATTTTTGAACGTCTTGACCTTTGAGCGCGCTTTCGTCCAAACCGCTCGCTTTCTTTGCATTTTCGATAAGCGCTTGTTTGTTTGGTGTTGTTTTCTTAAAGTTTGCGCTCATTTTGGATATTTTAATTTCTGGAGTTTCCACTTTTGCGCCCTGCGCCGCAAATTTGCTTTCGAGAGCTTTTTTGAGATATTCGTTGACAGTTTTCTCTTTGTCCCAATTTGCGTTGACAGCCACAAGTCCAATCTTTTTCTCTGGGGTTACAAAACCAAGTCTAATTGATTCTCCGACCAACAATTCGCACACTTCGTTTGCTTTTTTGCCGACCAAGCCGTCCATTCCATAGAGCAACACGACCGCGTCGCCGTTGATAGCTTTGACCGACGTAACATAGTCGTTTTTGTCCGCTACAATTTCTATTGAAGGGTTGATATCCAAACTTATATATGTCTCTGAGACAGGTTGTTGCTTGTTGCCAAAGCCAAAAACCACACCGCTGCAACAAATTATACAAACGCAAGCGAATGCCGCGACCGCTCCCCAAATTTTACGCCTTTTTGCGCGCGCCGCTTGAACCGCATCGGCTATGCGTTGAGAAGCAGACTGTTTTGGTGGCTCGCAAATTCCTAGGCGAGATTTGATATCGTTTTTTGTTTTCTCGTCAGGAAGGAGCATTTTTGCAGACTCTCTCAATTCCTTTTCTATTTTATTCATGATAAACACCTCTCTTTTTGAGATATTGCTCGATTGTTGCCAGCGCTGATTTGTATTTGTAAGAAACTGTCGATATTGGTAGATCAAGAATATCGGCAACTTCACGGCGTTTGTAGCCAGAAACCACGCACATAATAATTATTTGAAAGTCTTGCTCAGAAAGCAACTTTTTTGCGATATCAACAACTCCCAACTCATTTTCTTGTGGCATATTGGAGAATCTTGTATCGTAGGTCGCCTCATTTGCAGAGAAGTCCACATAAGTATTTCTTGCAAATTTCTTTTTTTCGTTGAAAGAAAGATTCTTTGCAATGGTAACAAGGTAAGCGAGAAAATTGTTGGTAGTATATTCGTTAAGTCTTTTGAAAGCGCTAAAATAAGTGTCTTGTGTGATATTTTCCGCCATACTCTTGTCGCCAAGAATGCTGTAGCTTGCAAAATATACCACCTTGAAAGTAGACTCGTAAATCTTATCGAACGCTCTTTGGTCGCCGCCCTTGAATTGCTCGACCAATTTTTCCAATTCTTTACTTAACATCTTTCTCCTTATATATAACAATCTTGCCAGCAATTTTGCTATACTTTTTCGTAACTTTTTAAAAAAACTTTTTTCGCTTACTTTTTCGCAGCTTTTTGTCCATCAAATTTGCTATTTTATGACATTTGCTTTCTTTTTTTGACTTTTGTTTGTCAAATTCATTATTTTTGACACTGCACATTTTTATTTTAACATATTTGCCACCTTAATGCAAACTAAAATTTTATTTTGTTTGCAAAAATACAAACTTTTCGAGCTTTTTTGCGCCTTTTTTAGTAAAATAAAATAGCCCAACTCAAAATGCTGAAGTAGGCTATTTTAAAATTGCAAAATATAATGTTTTTGTGTTCATTGTGTAAGTCAAACGCGACCTTTCTACAAGCTTTCCAACTCGTCGGAATATTTGCTGTCGAGTTGAGCGCGAATGTCGTCCATAATCTCACAAACGGCAATCGTGTCGCAATGCGGAATTTGCTCGGCTTGAATTTTGCCAGCGCGCACGCACTTTTCCACGCCGTCGAACTCATAGACATAACTCGACTTTGTCCGAGACACAACCGCCCGCTCTCCTTTGAGTTTCACGGTCATTTTGCTTGGACGATAGAACATCGGCAAGGTCACCACGCCATTCTCACAAACTATTTTCGCAGTGTAACTGCGCAAGCGAGTGAGAGACGCCCACAAGGCGCATTTCGCCGTCGAATAGTCGAGCGTGAGCGCATTGTCGATATCAATACCGTCGCGCGTCTTGCCGACCACACCGACGCTGTCAGGACTGCCAAGCAGCATTTGACAAAATGAAATCGGATAAACGCCCAAGTCCAACAACGCTCCACCGCCATATTCCTTTTTGTAAACGCGTGGCGATACAAAAGGCTTGCTCACCGCGAGCGGAACGCAAAAACTTGCGCTGATAGAGAGAATTTTGCCAAGCTTGCCACTCGCGACCAATTCTCTCAGTTGAATTATCAAAGGGTTGAACCTTGTCCACATTGCCTCTGCAAGAAAAACGTTTTTCTTCTCGGCAAGTTCACACACGGCTTTTGCTTGTCGCGCGTTGATTGTAAATGACTTTTCGCACAAAATTGGCTTGCCACAATCAAGCGCCGCCAAAATATTGCGATAATGCGCCGAATGCGGCGTCGCGATATAGACGGCTTGGACAGCAGGGTCGTTGACCGCGTCTGCCAGCGATGAGTATGCTTTTGCATTGTGCTTGTTTGCAAATTCTTCCGCGCGCGACTGCGTGCGAGAAAAAACGCTCACGATTGCATGCCGTCCGCTTTTTTCCAAATCTTTTGCTACAACATTTGCGATTGCGCCACAACCAACAAATGCCCAACCAAACTTATTTTCCATTACAATACCTTTCACTCAACAAAATTGCGCTATCAACAATAGTCTTTTTGCTATCGCGCTGCTTTTTTTGTTTGATATCAAATATTTTTGTCTTCGTCAACGATATTTACTGCCGACACTTTTTCCAAAGTAATCTCTGTTTTTCCATACGGAATATTAATTTCGTTGTAAGTTCTGCTCACGCCAAATCTTGTGGCAGGAACGGCTTTGATAATCAACATTTCACTGTCGCCAATCTCGTCCGCGAGCATTCTCAAGCGCAGGCGATATTTGCCGTCAGTGTTGAAACAGTCGTCAATAAGCTTGTCCCCGCAGAACAATTGCAAATTCAGCCCGACAAAATTGAAAATCAATTCGACGTCAAAATTTTCCGCGATAATCTTTTTGTCAAGGCGCAACGCGTAGAAAACTCGCTTGCCGTGCGAATATAAGAAAAAGTTGTGTGGAAGCTTTAGGTCGTTGCAAGGCTCGAGCGCAAATTTGTGAGAGCCAACAATGTTGGACTTTTCTCTGACAACTTTGCCGTCTTTTTCGAACAATGTTTCTTGACTAAAATAAATCTTTTTGCCAAATCTGTATATTGTTTTCGCCTTTTCATATGGCAAAACATAAATTGTAATTTCCTTGTCGCCCAAGTTCAAAACTGTTTTTTCGCCGAGTCTTTGAATCTTTCCGCCCACGCTAATCTCAGGAATTATGCCATCGAGCGCGGCAAAATAATAGTCTTTGCCGACGAATGTTATTGGCTGCGCAAGAATATAATCGACATTCACGCCGTTGATATCAAGGTTGAACGGGAAGAAAAACATTGATTCCGCCGCGACGTTCAACTTAGGCAATTTGACGGTTTTGCTTCCGTTTGTTATCTCAAAAGTAACGTCTTGGCTTGTTTTTTCTTTCAAAAGTCTATCGAAAGCGCTTACAAAAGCATAGCCACTCAAATTTTCGTCGCAACGAACGGAAGAATAAAGCGGTGTTTTTCCACTTTCAGTTTCAATTTTTGCAGGGAAAAACGCTTGTTTTTTCGCCAAATCTTTGTCAAAAGTAGCGATAAAAGTGTGCATAAGTCTCAGTCTGTCGCACTGCGCATTTTTCTCGCCGTTCTTTCCAAAAGGCGATTGAAAGTCATAATCTATGATAGGATAATCGTTTGGATATGCTGTGATACGGCTTTCTTGCAAAAGCGCAAAGTTCGGGTTGCGACCGCCGTGATACATATAATAGCCCATCCAGTTCATGCCCGACGCAAATTTTGCGAGCGCCACGCCATAGCCGTCCTTCTCGCCGATAATTGGTCGGCGCATTTGAGTGACTTCGTTGCCGACGCCCACTTCGCAACCTGCATAAGGAAAGTCGCCAAAGCTTCCGCCCGACTTGTTGCTTTTTGCAAGGTCACCGCCAATCTCGCTGTCCGTGCGCCCTTCGCTTATCGCGAAACGGCCTTTGTCCTTGAGCTTGCGTTTGTGTCCCGCCCAAGGCGCTTCTGGATAACCGCCGAATGTCGGCAACATTGTTTTGTCTGGAGTTTTTGCTGGCCAAGCCGTCATCGAGAAAAACGGCGCGGCAAAGCCGAGCGACATCGCAATTTCTTTGAGCTTGTGGATATGCTCGATTGGCCCATTATATTCGTTTTCCAACTGAATTCCGATAACAGTTTTGCCGTCAAGATAATCTTTGACTTGCTCAAAAATAGCCTTCCAAAAAACTGTCAGAGCGGACAAATAATTTTCATTGTTTGAGCGATTGCCGATCATTTTGTGGACATAGTCAGGAAACCCGCCATATTTCACTTCGCCGTGCGCCCAAGGACCGATTCTGAGAATGCACTGCATATCAATTTTGCGACAAATTTCCAAAAACGCCTTGATATTCATATTGCCGTCAAAGTCAAACTTGCCCCTTTCTCTCTCGTGATGATTCCAGAAAAAATATGTCGAAACGGTGTTAAGCCCCGACGCTTTCATCTTGAGCAATTCTCTTTCCCACTCGCGGCAGTCATAACGGCTGAAGTGAAACTCGCCCGCGATTGGCATATAAGGCTTGCCGTTTTTTGTAAAATAAACCGAATTGGCGTCATAAGCGCTCGCGATATTGCCAAACTCAAAACAATTCTCAACTACTGTTTTTGGCTTTACATTAATTTTAATTTCCATAATTTCTCCCCATTTTTTAATTTATTAAAGAAAGTTAACCTTCCCCATTTTTAATAAACAATTTAATTTTTGTGTTTTTCCGCATGCGGAAAAACCTCATACATACAGTATAACATAGAATTCCTCAACTTTCAACACTTTTTTTTACGCGAAAGCACTCTGCTTTTTTACTTCAACCACAACATTTTGTGTCGCAATCAATACCTTGCAAAAATATTTTTTCAACAAAAAAAGAGACACTCGAAAGTATCTCTCCAAAATAATTTTGTTTGTTTTGATTAAGCCTTAACAGGAGTT
>JAVXBP010000063.1:0-7180 GCA_036659935.1 Clostridia bacterium | reverse complement strand
GATTGCACTGCGCCAAGCGCCATCATATCGTTGTTGGCAAGAATAATTTCCGGTCCGCCATTGCCGAGCGGATTGCTTGCGAGCAAGCTGTCCATTTGGTTTTTCGCTTGCGCTTGGTCCCAATTTGCGAGCAAGTCTGCGCCAACTCTGCTGAGAGTGTAGCCCGTTCCTTGCAAATATTCTTCGAGATAAATTATCGGCTCTTTTGTTCTTGCGTCAGCCTCAGGGTTGCCTTGTTCTGCGCGCAACATAGCGTAGTTCAAAATTTTGTCGCCATTTGTGTCATATTTTTTGATTGTGTCAAGGTTTTCTTTGCCTTGTGGGAAAAGATATTTTGCCACAATTTCGCCAAGCTTTTGTCCGCCCGCTTGCGGACTTGTGCCGACGAAAGTCGCCTTGTCATAGACGCGCAAGTCGGCGTCGGTTATTTCTCTGTTGAAAAACACAACGGGAATATTCGCGTCTTTTGCAAGCTTGGATATTTGACTGCCCGCGCTGACGTCGACGATATTTACGACAATCATTTTTGTGCCGGAAGCAATCGCGCTCTCAATTTGTCCCTTTTGGGTAGGCGCGGAATTTCCACCGTCATAGAAGGTAGCTCTCATACCTTTGTCGCTGAATGTTTTTTCCATTTCTTTTCTTACCGAGCTGATATAGGCGTCTTTGTAGTCATAAATGAACACAGAAACGTCATCAATCATCGGCTTTTTTGAGCAACTGACCGCGACTCCGACAACCAGAGAACACACCAGTAAGCACAAGACCAACATTACTTTCTTTTTCATAAACTCTCCTTTTTGTTATGCAAAATTTAGTGCAAAAAAAATACAATTACACCGAAGCATAATTGTATTATTGCAGTTCTAGAAAATTTTATACTTTTGAATTCCAAAGTTAGAAAATATTTTGTCCGACCTTGTTTCAAAGTAATTTGTTCTTGTTTATTTTTTTATGATTTTATTGTTTTTTTTGCGATTTAACTTTTTATTGAATGTCGCTCACAAGATTTTCAACGTCTTTGCAAGTCAAAAAGTCTGCGCGCGGACAAGCGATTTTGTTGTCCTTGATTGTGACGTCGCGTGACGATTTGATATAAATTCCACCATTTGTTGGCGAGTTGAATTGATTGTCGCGAATGACAATATTGCTGTGCACTGGCGTTTTGTTAAGTCCGTTTTCCGGCTTGACAAGAATGTCATACTCAAGGCTGTTGGCAAACAAATTGTCACAAATTGTGATATCTTCCACTCTGCCACTCTCGAACCAACTTTTCGCGTCGTTGGAAAGCAAAATTGTACTCATTGAGTTGTTGAGAAACTTGTTGCCTTGCACAAGAACCTTGCCACGCGTTGTGATAAGAATTCCGCGAGTGATAATTCTGTCCATTGTGTTACCTACAAAAGTGAGATTTGGGCAAGCTGTGACGTCTTCTATCACGCAGCCCGACCTGCAACCGTCCACGTTGGAAACTTCCAACTCAATCGTATACAAGTCAATCATTTTGCTTGCGGATATCTTCGCCTTGCCAATTGTGAGCAAAGTTGTCGGCTCAATATATTCGATTTCGTCCCCGACAAAAAGCCCGTTGTAGCCGAACGATTGCGGGTGTTTGAATGCGACTTGAATCGAGCGGTCGCGGATAGCTTCCACGCGGAAGTGCATGCCGTGCACGTTGAGACAATCGTCGCCAGCGCCCTCAAAATAGCTGTCTTTGACAACCACTTCGCCGCGGCACATGCAAACTTGAATGAAGTCCGCGATAGATATTTCCTTGCGGAAGTCGCCTTTTTGCGGAGCAAAACGCACTCTTTCGAGCGTGATATTTTCTGAGCATTGCGCGACAAACGCGAGCGAATAGTTGAAGCCTTGCTCAACGTCAATCAAAGTCACGTCCTTGCAATTGTTGACAAAAATGCCAACATATTTTCTTCTTACGTCAAAAATATTATAGATGTCGCCGACCTTGCATTTTGGTTTGGAAAAATAATAAGCGCGGACAACATTTGGAGCAATTTCTCGATAAGCGACCGCTTTCCAGAAAGGGTGCGCGCCGCGTTTGATAGAGTTTGGAGTGTCAACACAAATTTTGCCAGTCCACCAAGCCACGTGCTTGCACTCGTCAATTGGCATTCTATAATCTTGCCCAACAAAGAAAATTTTCTTGCCTTCGACAACATATTTGTCTTGTGGGTTTATCTCGAAGTCAACCGTTGTCGCAGAGATTGCTTTGACCGTGAGCGGGTGAATGTCAGGTTCTTGCGTTTGGATAGAAAGCCCTTCCAAGCTTATGTTGGAGCAGTTTTCCATAACGATATTGGTCATTTTGCCTTTGACCATCAATGTTGCGCCGTTGCCTATCAGCGACAAATTGTGAATATTTTCCATATAAATGCCGACAGTGTGCAAAAATGGAGTTTCGCCGTTGCGATATTCCCCTTCGCCCATCGTGTTTGTAATGTGCAATTTGTGGCGCGAACAAAGCGCGCTGTCAAGGAAAAATGTTCCTTGTGGGAAAATAATATTCTTTTTCTCGGTGATTGGTTGAAGTTCTTTGAGCGCTTCCGCCAAAATCAAACTTATGTCATCGCCGTCTTTGACACCTTTTTTCGATAATAATATGTCCATATTTCTCCCCTACTGTCAACATAATGCTATATTGATATTTCTATTATACATCAACTCGCAACAAAAATCAACACTCAACAAACGCCTTTTGACTTGCCGTGGTCGAATTTTGTCGCAAAACAAATTTTCTTTCTTTTTCGTTTTGACTTGCAATGGTCAATTTCTCACAAAATAACTTTTTTTCTGCCGAATTTTGACTTTTTTCCGCCGAATTTCTCGCGACACAAATTTTCTTTTTTTCGCTTATCTTTCTTCTCGATAATAATTTCTGCCGAGCGCCGACGGCGACTGCGAGCGACCTTTTTTGATAGACGACACGATAAGAATAACCGCTGTTATCAAGAATGGCAACATTTGATAGAAGTCAGGCGGAATCGCCGACATCCAGCCGAGCGCCTTTGGGAATTCGTGCGCAAAGTTGCCGCTCAAAGACTGCAACGCGCCCAACAAGCCGAACAAATATGAGCCGAAAATTGCAACAAGCGGGTTCCAATTTGCAAAAATTACAAGGGCGAGCGATATCCAGCCATAGCCGTTTATCCAGTTTTCGTTCCATGCGCCACCATTGATAACAAGCGCCATATATACGCCGCCAATGCCCGTTATGCCACCGCCAACAATGACGTTTAGATACTTATAAGCGTTGACATTTATCCCGACCGCGTCGGCTGAGCTTGGGTTTTCTCCAATCGCGCGGAGATGTAAGCCTTTTTTGCTGAAGCGCAAATATATCCAACACGCAATCGCAATCGCAATCGCCACATAGACAATCGCGTTTTGCGCGAACAAGTTGGAAGAATTTTCTTGCAAAGCGTTGGCGATGTTGGACGGAATCTTTGGCAACTTGCCATTCGAATAGAGATATGAGCCGATAAATTTGCACAATGCCGTGCCAAAAATTGTCATTGTAAGACCTGTGACGTTTTGGTTGGCTTGCATTGTAATTGTCAAAAATGCAAATATCGCGCCTGCAAACGCGCCCCCGACAAAAGCCATCAACAGCGCTACAAAAAGCGAATTTGCCAAGCAACCAAAATAATAACCAACAATTGCGCCAATCGCCATCATACCTTCGACGCCAAGGTTGAGCGAACCTGACTTTTCGGTCAATATCTCGCCCGTTGTGCCAAGCAACAAAGGCGTGCCGCGTTTGATAGAAACAAACAAAGTATACAAGAAAGTATTCATTATCGCGCCTCCTTTGTAATGTTTTTTCCGTGAGAATTGCCCGACGCGTTTTCTTTCGCGTTCGCGTTTTCTTTCGCGTTTGCGTTTTCTTTTGCGTTTGCGTTTTCTTCCACAATTATGTTTTCTTTTGCTTTCACGCCTGCGTTTTCGATAGAATTTGCAAGTGGCAACTCTCCGACATTCTCTGCGTTTTTCTCAGTTGACAAGTTGTTTTCTTTTGCGTTTTCCACTTGTTCCAACTGCAATCTATTTGTTTTTTCTTCTTTGCTTTCGATGTCAAATTTAATCTTATAATTGATAAAAAAGTCACACATAAGCACTGTAAATAGAATTATCGCTTGAATGATATCCGACACTGCGGTCGAGATTCCAAACGCTGATTGCGCGACGGAACTTCCCTTTTGCAAAATGCCGAGCAAGGTCGACGTCATCAAAATTCCGAGCGGATTGAGCTTGGAAAGCCACGCCACAATTATCGCCGTCCAACCGACGCCACCAGTAATATTTGTTGACAGCATATGGCTTGCGCCTTCGCCAGAGACCTTGAGCATACCAGCGACGCCAATGATTGCGCCCGAGAAAAATATGGTGCGCAAGATTATTCGATTTGTTTTCATTCCTGCATATTTTGCAGTGTTCAAGCTGTCGCCAACGACGCTTATCTCATAGCCTTGCTTTGAATATTTGAGATAGAAAAACATAATTACGACAAATATAACCGCGACAACAATCGCGATATCAATCGAAAAACTCGAACCAATTTTCAAATTGTAGAGCCACGCGCTTTCTGGCAAGATTGCAAAAGACGGACGCGTGCTTGTCGGGTCGCGAAAATAAGAGTTAGAGTCGAGATAAGTCAACAAGTAAAGCGCGATATAGTTGAGCATCAAGGTCATCAACGTTTCGTTTGTGCCAAACTTGATTTTCAAAACCGCCGTGAACAACGCGTAAATTCCTGCGCCAATCGCGCCAGCCAAAAACATCAAAAGCAGCGTCACGAATTGTGGCATATTGCCACACGCCAAGCCGACCGTTGCCGAACAAATTGCGCCAATAATAAATTGCCCTTCCGCGCCGATATTCCAAAATTTCATTTTGAAAGCAATCGCCACGCCAAGCGACGTGATGATAAGCGGACTGATAATTCTTATCAGCCCCCTGATATTGATTGTATTGTTAAAACAGTTCGCCACGACTTTGCCAAAATAAGCAAAGGGGTTCACTCCCATAAAAACAATAAAAAGACACGCGACAACGAGCGCCACAAAAATTGCGCCGACATACATCAAGGCTTTTTTTGCAAGTGGAAGCGCTGGGCGTTTTATCAACTTTATGAATGACTTTTTTCTGTTTTTGACAGAATAATCTATTTCTTTTGTCATTTACACTCCTTTCCTCCCACATTCAATTCTTCCAAACGCGCGCCAGTCATCATAAGCCCAATTTCTTCTTTGCTCGCCTGACCGTGTTGGACAATTCCAGTAATTTCTCCGTGGCACAGAACCATAATTCTGTCGCACAACTCCAACATAACGTCCAAGTCTTCGCCCGCGAAAATAATTCCTACGCCCTTTGCTTTTTCTCGATTGAGAATGTCATAGATAAGATAGGACGAATTTATATCCAAGCCCCTGACAGGGTAAGCGGTGATCAGCAATTGTGGTCCAGCCTCGATTTCTCGTCCGAGCAAAACCTTTTGAACGTTTCCGCCCGACAGTTTTTTGACGGGAGTTTTGTTGACGTCAGGTGTCTTGACATCCAACTCTTGCACAATTTTTTCAGCCAACTTGCTTGCCGCTTTTCTGTCCACAAACGGAAAAAGCCACGGCTTTGGCATATGCCCCTTGCTCATTCGATAAGTTTTGAGCATCATATTGTCCACAATGTCGAGCGAGCCTGCAAGTCCCATTCCAAGTCTGTCCTCAGGAATAAAGCTCATTGATATGCCTTTTGCAATGATTTCTTTTGGGTCTTTGCCGGTGATATCTTCGCCGTTGTAAATTATTTTTCCACTTTTGACTTTTGTCAAGCCTGCGATAGCCTCGCAAAGCTCCTTTTGTCCGCTGCCCGATATGCCAGCCACGCCGAGAATTTCTCCCCTGCGCAAGCCAAACGTAATATCTTTGATAGCAGGAATTCTATCATTGTCAAGAATTGCCAAAGAATTTATCTCAAGCAAGTTCTCCTTATTTTCCAATTCAATTTTTTCGCATTTGATAGACAACTCTATCTTCTTGCCGACCATCATTTCTGTAAGCGCTTTCTCGTCAGTTTCCGCCGTGTTGACTGTGCCGATATATTGCCCCTTTCTGAGCACGCTCACTCTGTCGCTTATCGCAATAACTTCGTTGAGTTTGTGCGTAATGATAATTATCGCGCAACCTTCGTCGCGCATTTTGCGCAATACGGAAAAAAGCTTGTCAATTTCTTGCACGGTCAACACCGCTGTCGGCTCGTCAAGAACAAGAATTTTTGCGCCATAGAAAAGCACTTTTACAATCTCTAGGTTTTGTTTTTCGCTGACTGACATATCCGCGACCTTTTTGGACAAGTCAATATCAAAGTCATATTTGTGTATAAATTCTTCCACAATTTTGTAACGAGAAGGCGATATAAAAGAGTTCTTGACAAAACAACCGACTGCCTTTGCAGTCTCCGCGCACACAAGCGCGCTTGTCTTGACAAATTTTTTGAATTTGTTTGTTTCTGCAATGTCAACTTTCTTTGTCCGAATGCTGTCCGCCAAGTCATAGCTTGTCGGTTGATAGCCTGCCCAAATGTTGTCAATCGCAGAGAACTTGTCAATGAGCTTAAAGTGCTGATGAATCATACCAATGCCAAGCTTTTTGGCATCTTCTGGCGAATCAATATACACTTTTTTTCCCTTGACAAAAATTTGCCCCTTGTCGGGGCGATAAATGCCGGAAATCATATTCATAAGAGTAGTCTTTCCGCTTCCGTTTTCGCCAAGGAGAGCGAGAATCTCACCCTCCCTGGCAACCAAGTTAACATTGTCATTGGCAACAATGTTACCAAAAACTTTTGATATTTTGTTTAATTCAATAGCAAATGTAGTTGTTGCCATATCTCTCCAATATTATAGATTTGTTTGGTTCAATAGCAAATTTGTTTTTGCCATATCTCCCCAATATTATAGAACTGTAACGTTTTTGAAAAACCATTTCATAGAACCTTTGATAACGCCGTCAGAAAGTTTGCCGTCGCCAGCTGCGACTTCCACCGTCTTGCCGTCATTTGTTGTAATAGAAAGCGCTCTGTCTGTCAAAACAGGAAGGTTGCCTTTGAAAGTAATCTCTTTGCCAGTAAAAACGTCCCAAGTTTCGTCTTTCATAAGTTTTGTAAC
>JAVXBP010000062.1:0-7452 GCA_036659935.1 Clostridia bacterium | reverse complement strand
GACGGCATGGACGCGTTGAACAAGGTCATTTACAACGGCAAAGCCGCTGCTGTCAAACCTGTCATTACTTATCCTTCAGCAGGATATGTGGAAGACTCTGCGACAAAGTTGACTTATACAGTTGTTTTCACACAAAATAGTGCATCAGTGACAACCGCGACAAACGTTGGGACTTATACCGCTACAATCTCGCTCACCGCAGGAAGCAACTTTGCTATCTCGGCGGACAGCGTTTATACAAAAACTTTCGATATAATTCCTAGAGTCGTTGTGTTGCAATTTAAGAACCCGGCTGATATCGAGTTGATTTATGGCGCTGCCGCTCCAACATTTGGCTCGACAGACTATGAATATGCGCTTGACAGCTTGGAGTTTGCGAGCGAAGACACTGTCTCTCTCACAAGCAGTTCGACTTATAAGCAATTCGGCAAGGTCGGGACTTATATCGCGACATTGACATCAAATGCAGACCCGACAAACTACAGCGTAACATATCCTGTTCGCAACGTTGTTGTAACCCCAAAAACACTTGGCGTCACAGTGGCGTTCAACCCTTCGTTGGTGTTCAACGGTGAGACGAAAGTCGCTACTGGCACTCTTGTTGGCGCGGTAAACAATGACGCGGTTTCTTGCGATATCACTTACAACGCTCTTGCTGGGGCTCCTGTCAACGCGGGCGTTTACGCTCTCGCTGCAAGCCTTGCAAACAATGCCGACGGCAACTACGTTCTCGGCGCGCTTTCTCAGACAGAAATGACAATCACGCCAGCGCCTGTCACCGTTACATTTACAATGCCACAAAGCATGCAATATGACGGGAATGTCAAAACCCCAACAGTTGCTCTTGCTGGGCTTGTAACTGCTGACGCTGCCGCGCAACCAATCTTGACTTATTCAATCGTCGGAAAGTCGCTTGTCGAAGTCAAAAACGCAGGGACTTACAAATGCGTTGTCAGCTTGCCTGAAGCAATCAAAGGCAACTATACTCTCAACATAACAGAACAAGACATGACAATCACTCCTATCTCGGTCAACGTGACCTTGACACCGCCAACAAATGTGACATATGACGGCTTGGAAAAAATTGTGACTTATGAGTTGCAAACAGGAGTTGTTTTGCCACAAGAAGACGTTCAAATCAAATTAAGCTTTATGCGCAAAGGCACTGCAACCGCAGAACCTGTCGCTGTTGACAGGGCTATCGCTTATGGCGAACACACCACTGTCGTAGCTTTCGGCAACACAAACTATGTGGTCGGCGCTGGCACAAATGCGTGCGTGTTTACTATCTCAACCGCTACTATCACGGCTGTTGTGACAATGCCAACTGACTTTGTTTACAGCGCAAGCGCAAAAGAAGTCAATGTCGTTCTCAGTGGCATTGAGCAAAACGATATCGGCAAAGTCATCGCCGTTGTCAAATATAATGGCGCTGACAGCGCAATCAATGTTGGCGCTTACACCGTTGTGATTACTCTCGGCGGAGAAGCGGGCGCGCAATATGCATTCGAGACAATTACAAAGACATTCACTATCACTCAGAAAGAAATTTCTGTGACATTTGCTCCACCTGCAAACCTTGTTTATGACGGCGCGGCAAAAGTTATGGGCGTTGAGTTTGTCGGAGTTCAAGGCGCGGACGTTGTCAAATATAGCTTGAAATATGGCGAGGCTGACAGCGCAATCAATGCGGGCAAATATGTTGTTACCGCGGCGATTGACGATGCAAATTACAAACTCGTCGGAGTTGTTGTCGCTGATATGACTGTAGCAAAAGCTGACAGAACTATCAACGCGGCGGACTTTGCAGCTGTCATAAATTACAACAAAATCACCATTACAAACAAGTCAGCCCTTGTCGTTGAATATAATATCAACGGTGGCGTTTGGCAAAATGAAGCTGTCTTTGTCAAAGAAATCAAACCTTTGAATACTTTTGTTGTCAATGTTATTTTGAAAGGCGACAGCAATTACAACGACAGCAATATCATCGTGCTTGACAATCTCAAGACTGGCAGCAACCCAATGTGGGTCACCGCAAAACTCGGCGACATCAATGCAAAGTTTGGCTTTGCTGACATCGCGCTTTATCTCGAAGCGGTTGAACTTTTTGACAAGGTTGCTCCACAAGACAGAAAAGCAATCGAAACCGCTATGGCTGACGCGACTGCGACTTACAACACCTTTGTAGCCTCAGTCAAAGACATTATCGGCAACGCGCAACACAACGCAAGTCTTGCAAACGGCAAGCCTAACAGTTATGTTCGTCAGACAGCTTTCAACTTCGCCAACCAAAATGGCGCGCTCGTTGTGACATTCGTTGTCGCAGGCTTGGCGCTTGTCTTGGCAGTCGGCGCTGTTACACTTTCTCTGAACAAGAAAAAGGGAGGAAACAAAAATGAAGAAATCTAGAATAATTCTTCTTATTTCGATAATTTTGGTCGTTTGCTTGGCGAGCTTCGCTGGTTGCAAACCAAAAGACCTCAAAGCAGAAGAAATTTTCGCGCTCGCATCGGCTACAAGTGGCTTGAACCTTGACACAACGATTGTTGTCAAGGACGGCGTGAAAGAAGTTTACACTTTCAAGGACGGCGTAAGCGTGGACAACACTGGCTTGGGCTTGGACGAGATGTCGTTTGGCGGAGCGGGCAACGGCTTGCCTTTCGCGGCGACAAATCTCGAAGAAACCACTCGCTCGGCGATTGACAAAAACACTTCTTCCGCAACCTACAATATCACCAACCCACAAGAATTGCTTGGAGAAGCTGGCGCGACAAACGGAGTGGTTGTTATCACTTACGCTATCAAAGAAAAAGCTCTGCAATCAATGTCAATCACTTACACTGCCGTGCGCGGAGAGTTGAGCCTTATTGTAGAAATCACAGTTAAAACAAAATAATTTGTAGAAACAACAATTTTTTACAAATTCGCAGAAAGAACGCAAATAAAATTGCGCTCTTTCTTTTGTTTATGTTACAATAGTATTATGGAAAAATTTGATGTGTGTATTATCGGCGGTGGCAGTGGCGGAATTTTGTGCGCCTTGGAGTGCGCGAAAAACGGGCTCGCTGTTTGTATCGTCGAGGCAAACCCCCGCATTGGCAAGAAATTGCTCGCAAGCGGAAACGGACGTGGGAATATTACCAATTTGGCTATGGACAAGTCGCGCTACAATTGCGACTTTGTAGCCAATTCTTTGGCGCTCTTTCCACCAGAAAAAGTGATAGATTATTTTGCAAGTCTTGGCATTTTGACAAGGGAAGAAGACGGCAGAATTTATCCTTATTGCGAGTGCGCGAGCTCATTGCTCAATGTTTTTCTCAACAAAATTGACCAATATCGCGTGACAGTCAAGTGTGACAAAAAGGTCGTCAATATCGACAAAAGCGACGGAGAATTTGTCGTCGAATGCGCTGACGAAATTTTGCGCGCGAGCAATGTTGTTCTTGCGTGCGGAAGCAAGGCGAGTTTTGGCTTGTCGAGTTATGCTTTGGCTGGAAAGTTTGGACACAAAACAACCGAACTTGTCGGCTGTGTCGGCGGACTGGAAAGCGACGCGATTGTCGGCGCGAATGGAGTAAGGGCAAAAGTCGAATGCAAGTTGGAGCTCGGCGGTCAAATTTGTCGCGTGGAAAAAGGCGAATTGCTTTTCAAAGACGGAATAATCTCTGGCGTGCTCGCGTTTGTGCTTTCGAGCCTTGTCGCGCGCGCCCGTCGCAAGGACAAAAACATTTGCGCAAGGCTCTTTGTTGACTTTGCGCCTGACTTTTCTCAGCAAGAATTGGAAAGTTTTTTGTTGGCGAATGACGACTTTCAACACTGTTTTGACGGAGTTTTGCACAAGGCTGTCGCGGTGAATATTATTCGCAACACTGTTATGGATAGGTCAATGTTGATGACGCCTTTCAAGGCGAAAAACCTTGCGCACACCTGCAAGAATTTTGTCGCGCAAATCAAAGGCGTGGTCGAGCAGAAAGCTTGCCAAGTCACTTGTGGCGGGCTTGACGTGTCGCAGTGGAGCGATATTACAATGCAATCGTCGCTTGTCGACAACTTGTTCGCCGTGGGCGAAATGCTCGACGTAGACGGCGAATGTGGCGGTTACAATCTCAATTGGGCGTGGGTGTCGGCGCTTGCGTGCGCAAAAGCTATCGTTGAGAAAAACAAACGATAAATCTCGCAAAAGGAAAATATTATGATAAAAGTTAATGAAATAAAATTGCCGATATGTTATTCTGACGGCGACGTTGTCAACGCGTTGTCTTGCGCTTTGCGCGTCAGACCGTCCGATATCACGCATTTTGAAGTGGTGAAGCGGTCGATTGACAGCAGAAAAAAGGACGATATCCATTACACGCTTTCAATCGCGGTCGATATCAAAGAAGAAGGCAAGTTTCTCGCGCAAAATCGCAATGCAAAAGTAAATCAATACACGCGCCCGATGACGACTTTTGACGAGCTCATGCTCACTTGCGCGGTGAGAAAAACGCAGTCGCGCCCTGTCATTGTCGGCAGCGGACCTTGCGGACTTTTCGCAGGGCTCACGCTTGCAAAGGCAGGTTTGCGCCCAATAATTCTTGAGCGTGGCAAAGACGTTGACGCTCGCAAACTCGACGTGGAAAAGTTCTACAAAAGCGGACAACTCAACACCGAGAGCAATATTCAATTCGGCGAAGGTGGGGCGGGCGCGTTCTCTGACGGCAAGCTTAACACTGGCGTTGGCGGTGATATGATAAGTCTTGTTTTGAATGAGTTTGTCGCAAACGGCGCGAATGCAAACATTCTTTTTGATTCAAAACCGCACATTGGCAGCGATATTCTTGTCCAAGTCGTCAAAAATATGCGCAAAAAAATAATCGAGCTTGGCGGAGAATTCCATTTCCAAACGCGAATGACCGACTTTCTTTCTGAGCAAGGCAAGTTGACTTGCGTGCTTGCCAAAGAAGGCGAGCAAGAAAAGGACATACAATTCGACACAAACGCTTGCATTCTTGCCATTGGACACAGCAGTCGCGACACTTTCGAATTGCTCGCTGAGCGCGTGAGAATGGAGCAAAAGCCCTTTTCTATCGGCGTGAGAATTGAACATTTGCAGAAGAAAATCAGCCTTGCGCAATATGGAAAATCATTCCAACAATTGCCACCTGCCGACTATAAGCTTGCCGAACATCTCGACAACGGCAGAAGTTGTTACACCTTTTGTATGTGTCCCGGCGGTTATGTTATGCCTGCGACGTCCGAGAAAAATTGTGTCGTCACCAACGGAATGAGTATGTTCGCGCGAGACGGCGCAAACGCAAACAGCGCCTTGCTTGTCGGCGTCGAGACGAGCGACTTTGGCAGTGACAACGTTCTTGCTGGCGTGGAATTCCAACGCAAATATGAGCGCCTTGCCTATTCGCTTTCTGACAGCTATCGCGCTCCTTGTCAGACATTTGGCGACTTTTGCCAACACAAATCAACTCAGCGTTTTGGCGAAGTTTTGCCAAGCTACAAGTTGGGTGTCGCCGTAGCCGACTTACACGATTGTTTGCCACCGTGGGTCTCTCAATCAATCGAACAAGGCGTCAAAGCTTTCGACCGCAAAATCAAAGGTTTCGCTGATTGCGACTCTCTTTTGACTGGCGTCGAGACGCGTTCAAGCAGTCCCGTCAAAATTTTGCGCGACGAAAACGGCAACAGTTCTTTGCTCGGGCTTATGCCTTGTGGCGAAGGCGCTGGCTATGCTGGGGGAATTATCTCGGCGGCGATTGACGGCATCAGAGTGGCTTTAAAATATATTAACAATATTTGAGTGCGAAAATGAGCGAATAACTGCGTCGAGCTTTACCGACCAATCGAAAACTTCATTTCATATCAGTTTTGTCAGTTACTTTAACGGAAGATTGCCATTTTTTGTCAATTCCAATGGATAAATGCAAAATAAATTGCTTACAATAAAATTAACTGTCCAAAATAAATAAAAAATATTGTGTTTCTCATCTTATTGTGTTACAATATCTATAATGCGCATGTGGCAATCAAGCCGTGCGCGCTCAAAACTACAAACGAGGTTTCTATATGAACAAAAATGTAAGAATTATTACCCTTGTGGTTGTGATTATGGTGATTGTCTTGGCGAGTGTCATTGCGGTGACGGTCAGCGCGACAACCCACGGCGACAAAATTTCGAGCAAAGGCTTTGTTGTGACGACAAGCGGCGGCGAAGCGACAATAACTTCATATTCGGGCACTGACAAAACGGTGCTTATTCCTGCTGTCATCAACGGCAAAAAGGTTGTTTCTGTCGGCGCGAACGCGTTCAAAGGCAAGACAATCGAAAGCATAGAATTCAGTGACAAAATCAAGAATTTAGAAATCGAAGACAACGCATTTGTTGGCATAGAAGGCGTAAAATATATAAAACTGCCGACCAACACAACAAAAATTGGCGACAACGCTTTCAAAGACTTGAGATATCTTTCTCACGTGACAATGCCTGACTCAATTCGCGCAATTGGCGAATACGCTTTCAGCGGTTGCAGGGCGTTGCGTTATACAAACGGTCAACCAAATGACACTTTCCGCCTTCCGTCAGAATTGGTTACGATTGGCGATTACGCTTTCCAAAGCGTTGGTTTCGAAAAGGTGATCTTTGGCGACAAGTTGCAAAACATTGGCGCGAGCGCTTTTTCTGACAGCGACCTTGTTGACGTCATTCTTGGCGCAAACAACAATGTCAAAACAATCGGCAAGCAAGCTTTCTATTCGACAAGCTTGCGCTCAACAACAGAAAAACCTTTGACTTTCCCACAATTGGAAAGCATCGGCGACGGAGCATTCTCCAGCATATCCAGCAACTTTGTTTACTTCAAAATTTGTTCAAAAGTAACGACTATCGGCGACAGCGCGTTTGCTGTCAACAGATCGCTCGACGAAGTGGAATTCGACCCAGCAGTCAAAATCACTTCATTCGGCAAGAGCGTTTTTGCAGGCGCTACAAGATTGAAAAAAGTTTCTTTGACGGGCGACAAAACAGGTTCGTCAGACATTCGTTCGACCTTGCCTGATTGCGTGACGACGATTCCTGACTTGACTTTCAACGGCTGTCACCAGTTGTTGAACGAAAGACCATTTATCATTGGCGCAAAAGTCACCGCTATTGGCGACGGGGCGTTCTCGATTTATGACAAAGTCGATTCGGAAAGCAATCTCAGCTATACAAAACAAGAGTTGAAAGTCGCTCCAGAAAACGAAAGCTTCAAAATGGTCGCGTTGGGCAGTTTCAAACAAGACGGCGTGACAAGCGAGCCTGACCTCAAGCACGCAGTGCTTACAAACACGGCTGCGACCGAGTTGATAGCCTATATCGGCAAGTATAGCAACGAGAGTTACCGCAAAGAAGTCGACGACGCAGAAGCGCCAAACGGCACGCGTAGGTTGACGGCTTTCACATTCTTATATGAGCAAAAT
>JAVXBP010000061.1:0-8027 GCA_036659935.1 Clostridia bacterium | reverse complement strand
GTTGGCGCCGTTGTAACCACTCTGCCGTTTTCTTTTGTCGCCTTTGCAAGCAAATCTTTCAAGGTCCATCTTACTGTTTTTGTTCCAAAAGTAGCGTTGATGATGACCATATCGAATATTACGCTCGCCATATCGCTGCCTATTGTCGGCGAGAACACATTTGTGCCAGTTGAACCTGACGGCATATTTTTCTCAATAAGCTTGCTCATAATCTTGACTTGAGCGTCGTTCAAATTGTTGTAAAGCATTGTCGCGGTTGCTTTGCCAGCGCCGAGACCGCTTTCCAAGTCAACAATCAGCGTTACGTCGAGATTGTCAGGCAACATCGAGATTGAAGTGTTGCCCATAAGCGCTGACGTTTTCAAATTGATTGTCGCCAACAAATATGACGAAGTCGAGAAGTTGGCTGTTGGATATTTCGCAGCGAATTTCGTCGCGTTGCTGTTGTTGAACATTGAGAGTTGTTTGTAAGTCATAGCGCTTGTCGCAATGCCCAACTTGGAAGCTATGCCCGTGCCCCCTGCGTCCATTTCCGTCATCATATAGCCGACGTTTCTGTCAGTAAGTTGCCCTTCAATTGATTGCGCGACCAAGTTCAAATTGAATGCGTCCGTCGCCATTTTGTCGCCCACAACAAAGTCTTTTTGTCCAACCGCGGTCGGCGTTGTAAAGAGCGCCTTGACGCAGTCTTGCAATTCTATTGGTTGTGGAGCTGTCGGGTCGCCCTTATACAAAGCGTTGATTGCTGTCGAATAAATGTCGCCAAGAATAATGCAACCGCCAAAGTCTTGCTGCAAAATGGTCGGCTTCAACTCGAATGACATTGACGCTGTAAGAGACGATAGCGATGTTCTCGCCATGTCAGAGACTTGTTTTGTCATCTCGGCAAGTTTGATTGTAGGCGCGACTTTGCCAAGCAATTGTTCGCACACCGCCATATGCTCAGGCAACATTTGGTTGATAGCAATGCTTATGCACAAGTCAACGCCCATCAACTTACTCATATCAACTGTCGCGGATATGTCGAGCGCTTTTGGCATAAGTTTGTCATATTTGCCCGCTGTTCCGCCAGAGCCAAGATTGAGGCTCAAAATTTTGAACATCATTTCCATATGGCTTGCGTCGAGAACATAGACACTGCTCAGCCCACCAGTAAACGGCGTTGACGAGCCACCAATATTAATTTTGTTTGCAAGCATAGCCGCCATTTGCGAGCCCGATACAATCGGAGAAAGCACAGGCGTTGGCTCGCCATATGTTGGCAATGTCTCTGTCGTATTCACCTTGCGCGTGTCAGTCGACATTTTTTTGCCGTCAACGAGAGTCGCAAAGTCTTTGCCAAGCTTTGCCAATTCTCCGACAAGGTCAGGGGTCGCAGTCGAAATGTTTAAATAATATTTGCTATTCAATTCGTTCACAAGCGCATCTGTCGCCCCAGCCTTGTTTTGCGGGCGCAACTTGTGTGGGTCGTTTATTTGTTGAATAACTTCTCTCAACATTTGTGGGTCGGGCTTTGCCGCGTCGCCCTTGAAAAGTATATCGTTTGCAAAATTGAACACGGTTGTGTCAATGACAAGTTTTGTTTGTTCAAAACGCACCGCCATGCCAACGTCGGTCATTTGTTTGATAAATTTTTCCATTTGGCGAGACATGTCAGCTTGCAATTTGTCCATATTCATGCCTTCGCCACCGCCAAAGCCACTCATCAATCTCATAAAAGTTTTCATAATCGCTTCGTCACAGCCGTTTACAGAAAGCGTAACGCAACTTGGCGCTGGTGTCGCGCTTGGTGGCAAGAGCAAATTCGCATTGAGTTGTTGGATATTGACAACCATTTTCAAGCATATTGTTTCTGGCAAAAGCGTAGCAAATTTTGCGCTTTCCGGCGTCTCAAAATTGAACGCGCCTTCCAATTCAAAAGTCCAGTTGTCATTCACTCCGTCAACCGCTATGCGCGAGTTGTAAATAACTATGCTTTTCAAGAACTTTATTTCGCTCATTTTTGCGAGTTGAGATTGCAACAAAAAGCCGAGTTCTTCTTCTTTGATTGACGGCTTCAAGTTGGACAACAATGTCATATCGTCGCACAAGCCAACTTGCTTTTCGCCCGCGGCATTTATTTGCGCGTTCATGACCAAATTGTCTTGGAATGTGTCCTTGAGCCCCAACATAGAGTCCATCAGCGCTTGCGCGTTTGCGCCGTCAAGCACAGGCTTTGTGGTTGGCGTGCCTTGGCTGAGATAGAACTTTGTCGACAAGTCCTTTGCAAAAGCGTTTGCGTTTGTATTGGCGTCGACGTTGACATCTTTCGTCGGGAGCTTATAGACGGTTTTGAGAACTTCATACAATTCTTTGTCCGTAAGGTCAGGCTCGTTTGGCTTTTTGAGCATTGGCAAGCCAGAGATAAGTTGATATATATTTGGAATGACAACATTGTCTTTCTCGAATTTGATTGTGTCGCCAAGTGATGTTTCCATTTTTGCGAAAGACTCTCTCAAAGTTTTGTCGAGAGTGCCACACAAAGAATCATAGTTGAACTTGGAAACGTCCACTTTGAATGACTCCGCAAGCGAACAAATTGTCGCAAAATGCGCCTTTGTCGCTTCCACTCCGAGCTTGTTCAAGTCGAGCGTGGTCAATTTTGTTGCGTCCGTCTTGGAAAAGTCGATTGTAATATATATTTTTGTTGGCAACAATTGCAAGACAAAGTCTTTCAACGCGCCCATAGAATCAAACAGCCCTGATATATCGCCACACGCTGTCACTTTCATATCGTCGCCGACAGTCTCATATTCGATATTGAGCACGGTCACCTTGAAAGTCGTCGGCAGTCCGCCAGCTGGTGGGTTAGGGTTTGGGTTTGGGTTCGGGTCGGTTGGCGACGGCGTTGGCGTTGGCGCAGGAGCGAGTTGTTTGGCAAGAATGCCATTCATAAGCCCCGACAGAGCCAAATAAGACGCTTTGACTTGCAAGCTTTCTTTCTTGACTGCGTCATATTCCCCCTCAAAATTCATATCTTTTATGTTGAGCTTTTTGAGCCCTTCGTCAGTTGAAACAAGCGATGTAATCGCCTCGACAATGTTGCCACTGTTGATTGAGTTGTCGCTGTTGTTGATGCCATAATTTTTGGTAAAAGTCGCGATAAATTTGTCAACTTCTCCGTCTCTCAGCGCGTCAGTATATTTGTCCAAGCCAAGACTTACGTCTGTTGGCAATGTCACGTCTCTTATCATTGACAAAAATTGTTGTTCGGTGATTGTCACTTTGAGCACTTTCATCATGCCTTCGATAGGCTTTATCTCGCACTTCGAGTCAACAAAGCTGAGCGGTATGTAGGTGTTCATTTTTGTAACAATGTCTTGCACTTGTGTGTTTATCATTTTGAAAATTGACTTTACGCCCTTTTTGTTTGGGTCGCCCTTTGTCATAAATTGGTCAATTCCGTTCAAAATGTTGTTTATCTTTTGTTGTTCAATTGTGTTGAGCGACATTTCCGCTTCGCGGTCGGGCGCATAAGGGAAAATTGTCAACGACACATAGAGTGTTTTTGGCAAAAGTTTCGCCGCAAGCGAGCCCAGGAATTCGTTTTTCGACTCAACCGCAACGACTGGAGTTATGAGCCCAGCAACGTTGAGTTTGAGAGTAAGACGCATTTGAACGTCCGTCAAGTCGGTGACATTTGTGTGCTTTATGATGACCTGTCCGACAGAAACAATGTCCTCCAACTTTATTCCGTACTTTTCCAACGGGTTGACAGGCGCAGCTGGTGGCGGTGTCGTCGGGTCGGTCGGCGGTGTCGTCGGGTCAGTCGGCGGTGTGGTCGCGTCAGGTGTGGTTGGAGCTGGCGGAGTTGTCACGTCGCCAACAGCGACAGGCGCGGCAGGCTTGGTTGCCATTTTGACAACCATTCCGAGCGCGGTGTCAATCAATGCCGCAAACTGTTTGTCAGTCATTTCTAGGATATTCGCCTTTGTCAAATCTTGAGTTGCAAGAGACGAAAAGTTAAATTTTAAATCTTTGAGCAAATTGTCCAACGCAGGGTTGCCTGTGATAGAACCATTTGGTTTTGTCGGGTCGGTTGGCGGTGTCGTCGGGTCGGTTGGCGGTGTCGTCGGGTCGGTCGGCGCAGGTGGGTTTGTCGGTGGGTTTGTTGGAGTTTCTCCAGCTGTCGCGACATAATCATAGCCATATGTCCCACTGCCTTTTGGCGTAGAGACTGGCGCTTGATTAGTTCCGCCCGTAAAAGCGCCAAGCAAAGTTTCCAAGTCAATTTTTACGCTTGGGTCGATGAACATTTTCTTTTTGAATTCGTCATAGAAAGCCGTCATTTCGGCTTCTTTGTTGTAAGGGTTGGTGATGTTGTCCGCTTCTTTTGCGCCATAGAGTCCGCCGAGCGCGCCGAAAGCGTCGAACAGCGTTATGCCCATTGTCGGTTGGAGATATTTCCCCCAAGCCCACATTCCGCCACCAACAACGCCGCCACAAAGCACAACGACGAGAACGAGCGAAGTTACAAGGCACTTCAAACAACCGTTTTTCTTTTTTGGTTGCGCCTTCTTTTTCTTTTTCGTAACATCTTTTTTGTTTTTGCCTTTGTTTACGACCTTGTCGTATCTTTCTTTGTCACTGGCTTTTGACATATCACACCTCACTTGCAAGATATTTGGAATATCTTTCTTATGCTTGACTTTTCGAATATATATTGTTATATAATTATACATTTTTATTATATCATATAATTGGCTTTTGTACAGTCTTTTGGAAAAATTTCTTTCGAATTTTCGTTGTTTTCCCCGTCCAACCTTAAAAAGCCCCTTGCATTTTTCTTGGCAAGGCAACAAATGTCAATATTCCGACAGAACTTTGTTACTTTTTTTGACTTTCTTTAACATTTACAAAATTTTGAGCGAAAAAATAAGCGAGCAATATAGCCAAGCCGAATTTTCTCTCGCAAGGAAAATTTGCCCCACAAAACCCTTAAAAAAGCTAACAAGCGACCGAAAAAAATGTCCCAAACGAGACCAGAAAAATTGATAAAAAAAATATCCATTAGAACATCAAAAAATGTTCCAACAGATATTTTAATTTTTTCTTTTTTAATTGAAAAGTGTCTCTCGCGATATAACACCACGTAACTTCTTTTGAACAAATCTAACAACTTTTTAAATGATATTAAATGTCAATATTTCTTAAAAGTCTTGACAAACTACAACTCGGTGAAGTTTTCGATTGGTCAATAAATGTTATTCGCTTTGTATTTCTATTTGAAGTTTTATTCGTCTTTACCCAACATATAGTCTGTTGTTTTTCCGAATAAATTTGCAAGGTCAATCAAGGATTGAAAACTTGGTTCTTTCACTCCTCTTTCCCAGTTACTGATAGATACCTGAGATACTTGCATATATTTTGCGATATATGCTTGATTGTAACCATTCATAAGACGTTGTTCTTTAAGACGTTCAGCAAATTTCATTGGTTTAGCCTCCTTAGTAAAAATTTTTATTCAAATAACTTAATATTTGTCAATAAATGAATTATTTTTCGCCCAACAGCTTCCAAGTCGCAGTTTTTTCTGCAAAACTCACAAGTGTAGCTAGGACTTCTTGTTTGTCATATACAAAATATTTGTTCTCGTCCATCGCGATAGCGACGTCGTTGATAATGTCAATAGTATCCAAATGGAAACAGCTCATCACCTTGGATATAAACGGAAAACAAGCGGTATAGTCGCCCACACACTCAACAATCGCGGTCACAATAACGTGCGCGACGTCGTGATAAGGCAAGTTTTCTTCGATTCCGTCGAAGCTTATGCCAATGCAGCGGTTGTCGTCGGTGATAATAAAGTTTGCAAAATCAATTTTTTCCAATATAAATCCGCCAGAAACACTGTGGAACATTTGGAGAAAAATACACAAGCTTTTTGCGAGCGTCGCCATCAATTTTGCGTCGTCTTGCATTGTCGCCATAACAAACTTTTCTTGCAGGCTTTCGCCTTCTATATATTCGCAAATAAAGACATTATCCTTGCACGTATACATCTGCGGAGCGTAACCAGTATTCGCAATTTTTTGCATCATAGTCGCTTCTTTTGTAGCAGCTTGCGCATCTTTGCACAACTTCAAAATACAACTTCGCCCTTCATAACGCGTAAGAATGACATTCTTCTTTTTGCTTTCGTATTGTCTGAGTGTTACATAATTTTCCAACTTCTTGTCCCTTCGGTTTTGCCTGTTTCGAAAAACTGTGTTCTTCATTTGTCAATGCGCCGAACATATTAAAAAAACGGATATTTTTTTGTCGATATTTGTCGTTTGTAAATATCAATTTCTTTTTACATATCATATTTTAACACCATTTAGAAGCGTTGTCAATTAAAATAACACAATTAATTATAGCAAAATTGTAAAATTATAATGAAAAGTCATTTTAAAGACGAGAAGCGCCGACTTTGCGCCGACTCACAAATAATAGTATTCAAGGCTTTTGTATGGACAAAACGGATAAATTAATAATTTGTAAAATTTCCTTAATTTTTTTCGACGAATTTCGTCATTTTTTTCAATTCTTCGACACATTTGAGCGCGTAATCGTCCTCTGCGCGCGCAATTCTTGCATAGTGATTATATTCCGCAAATGCCTTATAGAAAGCCGACTTTTGCGCATATGTTGCGCTTTGCGGACACTTTTGTTGATAATTTTCCAACAAATGCAAGTCTTTGCCCACTCCGCTGTCGAGTTGAAAGAGTTCAATTTCTCTGTCCCCCCACATTGAACAAATCGGGTCAATCACTCCTGCGACTCCGTCGAGAGAGTTGTTTATCATAATGTTGCTCATATTGTAATCGCCGTGTATGAGCGACGGCTTTGCGACTTTTTCTACAAAAAACTTGTCGAACTCGCCATACGCCGCGACAAAAACTTTGAGACTTTGGCGACAAACTTCACCTTTTTCGCAAGCGGCTTTGATATTGGCGAGCATTTTTTCACACTTTTGGCGATAGAAAACTTGCCACTCGTCACACCTTTCTTCTTTCTCGACGTCGCCATAGCCAACGCTGTCGCAACGGGCGTGAATTTGCAAAAGCGCATCGACGACACTGTCGGCTATCGCAACCTTTTGACGAAGGGAAATCTCCCCAAGTTGCTCGCCGTTTTTGCCGTCGATATACTCCATTATCAACGCGTTGAGAGGGATATCTTTTGTGGCGCTCCACACGCCAAAAACTTCTGGAGAATTGACTCCCGCTTCTTTGAAAAGTCGCAAAGCGGTGGCTTCCTTTATGCTAAAATTCTCACTTGTATATGTCTTGATGACGACTTTTGCATTGCCGTCTTGGACAAGATAAGCGATGCCATAGCACCCACGCCCAAGCTCACAAACGGCGCTGGGACGACGGTCAAACACTTGAGAATATATCTGAGCAATCAATTCTATCATTTTTTCTCCATCGGAATTTGGCTTGTTTTAATTACTTTTTTATCGTTTTTTTGTTAGTTTTTAGTTACTTTTTGTTAGTTTTTTATTGTTTTTTTGTGAGTTTTTTAATCTTTTTTGCGTTTTTCTCGCTTTGCGTTTTTCTTCTCTTGCGTTTTCACTATTGTGTGCTGTTCACACCCTCAAAAGTGCTATTTTCGCCGTCGCGTGCTGTTCACACCTACAAACGCGTTATTTTCGCCGTCGCGTGCTGTTCACACCTGCAAACGCGTTATTTTCGCAATGAGATTATTTGTCGCTTTGTTACTCATTTTCTTGTTCGCTTGCGATATCTTTGACTTCGTCGCTTGCGTTTTTCTCGCTTTGCGTGTCAACCGCGTTGTCGCTGTCGGGCTTGTCAGAATGTTTTTTCTTGCCCACCGCGAGCAGTTGTTTTTCTACAAGGCTTTCCAGTCTGAGACAATAGAGCAACAATGTCGCCACCGTCGCGCCTGTCACCGCTTGCAAACAGTCCCACGGCAATTGCGCGAGAGCGCTTTCTTTTGTGCCCCACATCAACCATTGCGTTCCAAAATAGCCGCTGACCATT